>JAJSZT010000012.1:0-35000 GCA_030272815.1 Deltaproteobacteria bacterium | reverse complement strand
GCACTGGATGGGCTAGGGGTCTTACCGGATTACCAAACCTAACCAAACTCCGAATACCGTTAACTTTTATTGCAGGAGTCAGACTACGGGAGCTAAGTTCCGTGGTCGAGAGGGAAACAGCCCAGATCGCCAGCTAAGGTCCCTAAATATGCGCTAAGTGGGAAAGGATGTGGAAATGCACAGACAACCAGGAGGTTGGCTTAGAAGCAGCCATCCTTTAAAGAAAGCGTAACAGCTCACTGGTCGAGTGAGTCTGCGCCGAAAATGTAACGGGGCTAAAGCGTATTACCGAAGCTGCGGGATCCGCTATATGCGGATCGGTAGGGGAGCATTCTGTTTGGGTTGAAGGTCGATCGTAAGGACGGCTGGACTAAACAGAAGAGATCATGCTGACATAAGTAACGATAAAGCGGGTGAAAAACCCGCTCGCCGAAAACCTAAGGTTTCCTGAGTAAAGCTAATCTGCTCAGGGTTAGTCGATCCCTAAGCCGAGGCCGAAAGGCGTAGGTAATGGAAAACAGGTTAATATTCCTGTACCACCGAGTTATCAATATCCCTTCGGGGGTGAGAGTGATGGGGGGACGCAGAAGGGTAGGTCATCCATCTGTTGGATTAGATGGTTCAAGCTTGTAGGCTGAAAGGATAGGCAAATCCGTCCTTTTATTTAAAAGCCGAGAAGTGATGAGGAGTCCGCTTGCGGGCATAAACTGATTGATCCCATACTGCCAAGAAAAGCCTCTAGCGAGATAACTAGGTGATCGTACCGCAAACCGACACAGGTAGGTAGGGAGAGAATCCCAAGGCGCTTGAGAGAACCCTGGTTAAGGAACTCGGCAAAATAACACCGTAACCTCGGGAGAAGGTGTGCCCTCATTAGGTAAAGCAAACTGATTTTATTATCGGGCATGTGGAGCTGAGGGGGGCCGCAGAGAAATGGCGGTAGCGACTGTTTACTAAAAACATAGGACTCTGCTAAGTCGCAAGACGATGTATAGGGTCTGACGCCTGCCCGGTGCTGGAAGGTTAAGGGGACTTGTTATCTGTCTTCGGACGGAAAAGCTCGGAACCGAAGCCCCAGTAAACGGCGGCCGTAACTATAACGGTCCTAAGGTAGCGAAATTCCTTGTCGGGTAAGTTCCGACCTGCACGAATGGCGTAACGACTTCCGCACTGTCTCAACCAGGGACTCAGTGAAATTGTATTGGCGGTGAAGATGCCGTCTACCCGCGAAAAGACGGAAAGACCCCGGCACCTTTACTACAGCTTGACATTGAATTTTGGAATAACATGTGTAGGATAGGTGGGAGGCTTTGAAGCCGGAACGCTAGTTTCGGTGGAGCCACCCTTGAAATACCACCCTTGTTATTTTAGGGTTCTAATTTCGACCCGTTATCCGGGCGAAAGACAGTGTCTGGTGGGTAGTTTGACTGGGGCGGTCGCCTCCCAAAGAGTAACGGAGGCGCGCGAAGGTTCCCTCAGGCTGATTGGAAACCAGCCGTGGAGTGTAAAGGCATAAGGGAGCTTGACTGCGAGAGAGACATTTCGAGCAGGTACGAAAGTAGGTCTTAGTGATCCGGCGGTCCCGTATGGAAGGGCCGTCGCTCAACGGATAAAAGGTACGCCGGGGATAACAGGCTTATCGCCCCCAAGAGTTCACATCGACGGGGCGGTTTGGCACCTCGATGTCGGCTCATCACATCCTGGGGCTGGAGCAGGTCCCAAGGGTTTGGCTGTTCGCCAATTAAAGTGGTACGTGAGCTGGGTTTAAAACGTCGTGAGACAGTTTGGTCCCTATCTTTCGTGGGCGCAGGATATTTGAGAGGATCTGTTCCTAGTACGAGAGGACCGGAATGGACGAACCAATGGTGTTCCAGTTGTCGCGCCAGCGGCATTGCTGGGTAGCTAAGTTCGGAATGGATAACCGCTGAAAGCATCTAAGCGGGAAGCCAACCTCGAGATTAGATATCCCTCTGTATGGAGACATACAGACTGAAGACCCCTTGAAGACTACAAGGTTGATAGGCCAGGTGTGTAAGTCCGGTAACGGATTTAGCTTACTGGTACTAATAGGTCGTGAGGCTTAGTCACAAAACTTTTGACACAAATATTGTACGTTTTTATGTGCTTATATCTAAATTTGTTAGATTTTCAGACAATTAATTTCACAAGGATAGTCTGAAAATCTATACATTATAGAAGATGAACATTTTTTCGGTGGCAATGGCGAAGAGGCAACACCCGTTCCCATCTCGAACACGGAAGTTAAGCTCTTCAGCGCCGATGGTACTGCTCGGGAAGCTGAGTGGGAGAGTAGGTCGCTGCCGAAAATTTTTATAAACCCGGAGCCATTTTGGTTTCGGGTTTTTTATTTTTGGACAGCCAAACTAAGGTATTTTTCATTTTCTTCGAACATTAATTTTTTATCTACCATTATTCGGAGAAAAGAAATAATCTTATCATCTGACAATTCAGGAAAATGTTCTAATATTTTTTTTATTGATCGGTGATGCTGGCAGAAAAGATAGATTTCCCTGGATTTTCCTTTAAGACGGTGAGTTAATGTCCTATCATTAAGTTGTTTTTGGATTATTATGAGAAAATCCCGACCATCCAGAAAACTGAGAATCGGCTCGAAAATAGAATTATTGTGAAGAGATTCATATCCCATCTTCCAGGCTTTTATCCTTTGTTTGACAGGCTTCCAAAGTTTTTTCTGATACCCAAGATTACCTCGATAGGCTTGTATTAAAAATCGCATCGAAGAAGATATATTTTGTGGCAATAGATCCGCATAGCGAGGGTGGTTATATAATGCTTTAATTCCAAATTGTTGTGGATTTTGCCATACCGGACTTTCAAGGCCCAGCCAAAAATTAACCTGGCGCAAAGGACGAAATGGAGCCACAAATTCCAAATTTCGCAGCGTTTCTTCAACATCGTCCTTATCACTACCGGGGAATTGAAGTATAAGATTTGAATTATTAACAATTTCCAAATGTTCGCAATTTTTCATAATTTCTAAATTTTGTATGGCCGTAGTTCCTTTATTCAGTTTTTTGAGCAGCCTGGTGCTAAGCGACTCTATGCCGATCTGTACTTCACTCATTCCTGCATCACGCATTATTTTAAGATTTTCCATGGTTGTTGTAGCTCGTATTTCAGAAAAAAAACGAAAATCCTTTTTAAGCTCTTTCAGTTGAGTAAAAACTTTTTTAGACTCTTTAACCGGAAGCGCATTATCAGTAAAGGCTACAGATAGAGACTTATACTTGGAAGTAAGCTTATCAACTTCGGAAACCACTTTAGAATGGCCTTTTGATCTATAGCCATCCCACTGAAGGTTTAGATTGCAAAAAGCGCATCCCTTGATTTTTTTCGATCTTTGTGCATAGCGCCACCAGCATCCCCTGGAAATTTCACATAAAATAGTGGGAAAAAAAGTTTTTTTTGAACCAAATGTTTGAAGCAGGTCAAAATAATCGTCATAGTCCGGCATTGGAAGACTGTTCAGCATTTCCATTTGATAGAATATATCTGAATTATCATCTTCTATGGATTCTCTTGAGATTACACCCTTAATGGAAGGGATTTTATCTGTTTTACTATAAATGCCGAGGTGATGTACTAATTGGCTTAAAGGTAACTCACCTTCGCCTTTGACCACGAAATCTATCTCCGAGATTAACTTAAATACCTCTTTTGATGCGCCGGCAAATGTCGAACCTCCTAATACAATTTTAAGGGCAGGATGTTTTATTTTTATTTGCTTAATGATATAAAGCGAGGAAGTTAGCTGACACTGAGATACAGAAAAACCTGCAAGACAAAATTTGTTCCAGTTTATGCTTTCAATAAAAGAATCGGTAACCTTTCTTACCTTTGAAACAAGTTCTTTAAAACTTAATTTGCGAAACAGAGGCTTAACTCCAGCTTCCCTATAAAAGATCTTTTCAATAGTTTTAAGTTTTTCAGGGGATAACATGGCAGCATATATAGTCTCAGCAAGCCAGGTGCTTTCTGAAATAGAATGATATAGTTTGTAGCCTATAGTTTCAGCCACCTTTAAATAAAAGTGATGAGCCGCAATATTGAGACAGGGGAACTGTAATTTTAAATATGCTTTCAGAGTACCTATCTGAATGGATGGGCGGCTGAAAAGTGACCAAGGCATAGAAACAAGTATTACACTTTTACATGTATTTGTTTGCTGAGGTTTCATAATAATAAACTGCAAAATTTTATATCTTATGAAAATAATGTAATTATTATTTTAGTTATTTGAAAGTAACTTTTACATTAATTTTCCCCCTGAAGAATTTTGCTTACAGTTTTTATATCTTCCAGACGGTCTACACCTATACTTCGGTAATTTGTTATTACAACATGTATTGGAATTCCGTTTTCAAGCAGGCGTAGCTGTTCAAGCTTTTCAACGACCTCAAGACGGCTCGGGCCAAGAATAACAAATTGTCTTAAAATTTTCATACGGAAGGCATACAAACCGATGTGACCATACAGCTCGTCTTTCTTGCCGTTGCGGCTCACAGGTACAGGAGCGCGTGAAAAATATAGAGCTTTATGATCTTTAGCAAAGACTACCTTGACAAGATCAGGATTTTCAGCTTCCTTTGAATGAATTTTTCTTGCCAAAGTGGTTACATGAATTTCCGGCGATTCAAGGGGTTGGACTAGCTCGCTAAGCATGTCCGGTTCAAGTGTGGGTTCATCGCCCTGTATGTTAACAATAACCGCATTTTCAGGCACACAGAGTTTTTCTGCTGCTTCCAGCACGCGGTCGGTGCCGCTTATGTGGTCATTGCGTGTCATAACAACAGGCACGTTCAGTGATTTTGCGCTTGAGGCAATCCGTTCATCATCTGTGGCCAGTACAATCTGGGATAGTTCCAGACACTTTCTGGCGCGCTCATAAACATGCCAGAACATGGGTTTTCCAAGTATTTTGGCCAGTGGTTTGCCCTGAAAACGCTTGGAAGCATAACGTGCCGGAATTATGCCATAAAATATTGGAAGTTTATTCATTGCAGGAAAGTTCCTTATATTTTTTATTTAGAATTTCTGTTATAATATTACATGCTTGGGTTGTACCACCCTGGCGCTTTTTTAGATACGTGAGAGCTTTGTTAAGCACATCTTCATATGAAGAAGGCTTTTTTGTATTTTCTATCAGGATATCAGCAACTTCCCTCCAGTCCGAAGCAATGCGAACAAGACCATGTTTTATTATCTCATTGCCTACCCAGTAAAAATTTTCCCAGTAAGGTCCGATAACAGGGATAATGCCACTTGTTAAAGCTTCCAGAAAATTTTGTCCACCCAGAGGCGCAAGACTTCCGCCGACAAAAGCTGCTTTTGAATGCCTGTATGCAAAGTTCAGCTCACCAAATGTATCCCATAATATAATAGTGCCGGGCTGAACATGAGCCTTTGCATTTGAACGCAATATAAAGGGTATTGATAAGTTGTCTAAGGCATTTTTCCAGTATTTTATTCTTTGCAGATGTCTTGGAAACAGACCAATAACTGTAACTGGCTGCCTGCGCCGTATATCAAGGATAATTTTTTCAACCGCAGGTTCCTCCTCTTGTCTGACAGAACCTAGTATTATTAAATACGTACCAGGCGCAATGATTAATTCAAGGGTGTCTGACGTATCGGAAAGACTTTCAGTATAGCCAAGGCGATCGAATTTTATATTCGGCATAACATTTACGTTATTAAAATCAAATAATTTGGCAAATCGACTCGCATCCTTTTCAGATATAGCGAAGATTTTATCCGGCCTGATAGTTCGCCATATTAAGGGCCATGCAAGGTACCTCCGCAAACTTTTCTGAGTTATTCTGCCGTTTATAATAATTGTTATACAATCATGTTGTTTTAGCGCGTGCAGAAGGCCTGGCCAGATTTCAGATTCCAGGAGCACCATAATTTTGGGGCAGACCTGCCTTGCAGCTTTTTTCATAATAGACGGCTTGTCAAAAGGGAAATATGCCAGAAATACGCTTAGTTCTCTGTGATCCTTGATAATATCTATAATCGATCGTTCAAGGATTTCTAATCCCTGATGAGTATTGGTCGTTACTATAACCTTGATTGGATATGATAACCTTAAATTTTTTAGGATTTCACATGCCAGATATGATTCGCCGACTGATGCAGCTTGAATCCATAGATCCGCTTTTGGTAACTTTTTTTTAAGTATTCTCTGCTCATATCCGTCGGCAAAACGTTTGTTTAATCTAAGTACCGGTATAACTATTTTCCAAACTAAGTTATAAAACCATAAAAAAACTTTTATTGCTGATCTGTGAGAAATGGTTTTTTCTCCTGTTTAAAAAATTTATGATATAATTTAATGATTTTACTTATGCACTTTGTTCTTGTTGTCCAGTGATTTCTCGATATATTTAAGATTGATAGTCATCAAATAAAGCATACACGCTTCTTCACTGGCAAAGCGTTCGGTAAATCCCACTAAGTTTCGTAGAAACGCATCGCTCATACTCAAAAAAGATAGCGTATTTAGTGACAAGAGTAAAGTGCATAAGTAGATTAACGTTTTAGTTATAGTAGCAATATTCTCTTTCAGGTAAATACCTGCTTAATTCCCGGAAGAAAGTGGCAGGAATACTTTTATTTGCGTAAAATTAAACGAAGGTAGCGCTCTCCCCAAATAAATTTATTGTAAAAAAGCATAATTAATAGTATAACCTAAACCAAGCGATTTTTTACTCGACCTGCACCAATCTCTTGCGCAGCAAGGTTTGCGAAAAGTCTCGAGATATCCATTGGTATGTCTGCGCTTTTCGCAAACCTTGCTGCATCAAGATCTTGGCACATTTCTTCGCAAAAAATCGCTTAACTTTGAGTGAGCCCTTAGTATAATAAAAATTTTGAAAATCAAAAAATATCCCGGCCTCCCTTCAGAAATTATAAAAAAGGAAGAGCCGCTTAATTTCTTGTTTTTAATGAGTATTTAGGAGATCACATTAGCTTGCAAAAGAGTGGGAAAAGGAGATAGGGAATGGAAAAAAAGAATTATATCATTACGTTGGGCTTTATAATAGTGCTAATTTTCTTTGGCATCTGGTTTCTGACAATAATTCAAACGACTCCGACAGAAGAAGTTCAGCCGACTCCGACAGAAGAAATTCAGATGGAACCTGTGGCAGAACATGCACCGGAACCCGCGCCGGAACCCGCGCCGGAAGCTGCACCGGAACCTGTAGCGGAAGTTGAGCCAACTGTTGAAGCTGCACCGGAACCCACGCCGCCAGTTGAGGTTAAGCCGGCCGATTTTGATATAGTTCCATTAGAAGATCAGGACTGTACAAAATGTCATCCATATGCTGTCAAAGATATCAACGAACGTGGCGGATTACACCAGTCACTAGGTTGCAGCGAATGTCACCTGGAACATCCACCCCTTGGAAAAAATCCGATTCCAACATGTGAAATGTGTCATGATCCTGGAGATGCAACGCATTATAACATCAAAAATTGCAGCGCTTGCCATTACCCGCATTATCCCACTGAGATGGAGTTCGGTGAAATCGATGCGTCTGCCTGCCTTTCATGTCACCCGGCTCAAGGTAAAGAAATGGAAGCCAAACCGAGCGAACACGCTGGTTTGAATTGTACTGAATGCCATATGGTTCATCGTGAGTGGGCTAACTGTGCGGATTGTCATACTCCCCATGCTGAGGAAATGACCCATGCGGATTGTCTCGCCTGTCACAAGCCGCATAGTCCCAAAGCAGTCAATTATGCTGATGGTATTCCCAATAATTACTGCGCTTGCTGTCATGAAGATGTGGGCAATGCCCTTGCGTCAAGCAAGAAAGCTCATTCTGAAATGGGTTGCATAGAATGTCATGAAAGCGAGCATATGGCAGTTACACAATGTGACGAATGCCACGACGCAGATCTGCATGGCGCCTCTATGCATGAACGATACCCGTTATGCCTTGACTGTCATAATAATCCTCATGCATTAGCAGAGTAGAAAATAAACTGCTTAGGTTCAAGGGTTCAGTGTTCAACGGTTCATGGTTAAAACCCTGGACCCTGGATCCTGAACCCTGGACCCTGGACCCTGAAAGTGGAGGCACAGAAATGATAAAAAAGGTGTTTATCAGTATTATTGGTTGTTTAGCTATGCTTCTCTTTAGCACCTTGTCTTTGGCTGAGAATAATTCTCTTAAATTAGCCGAAGGGGACTGTATCAAGTGCCATCCGCGCAACATACGGGAAATCAACGAGCGGGGGGCATTACATAAAACAGAAGTCGGTTGTATTGATTGTCACGAGGAGCATCCCCCCCATGGGAAAAATATCATTCCGAAATGCAGTGCTTGTCACTCACCTGATACAAGTTCCCATTATGCTCTAAAAGAGTGCAAAAAGTGCCATCATCCACATTACCCCAAAGAGATGGATCTGAGCAAAATCGATAATGTAAAACCGGCCTGTGTATCCTGCCATCCAGCCGAAGGGCAAGAGAACCGGACATATCCAAGTGCACATTCCGAATTAGACTGCAAAAAGTGCCATTTACAGCATGGCGAATCTACTGCATGCCTGGAATGTCATAAAACCCATTCACCTGAAATGAACGATAAGGACTGCTTCCTTTGTCATAAACCTCATCGTCCCTTAGCAATCAAGTATGATGCTGTAGTTCTTCCGGCTTTATGCGCCAGTTGTCATGATGAAACAGTAAATGCAGTTAACGAGCGTGGAGGAGCGCACAAATCAGTCAAATGTATCGATTGCCATCAACAGCATCCTCCTGCTGAAAAAAATGTTATTCCAAAATGTTCTCTGTGTCATGCGCCGTCAGATAAACCACACTATAAGGTGGAAAATTGTGCGTCATGCCACCATCCTCATTATCCCATGGAGATGGATCTGAGCAAGGCCGATTCTGTTAACTCGGCCTGTGTATCCTGCCATCCGGACCAGGATAAAGAGATGAAGGCACATCCGAGCGAACACGCCGGATTAGACTGCACTGAATGCCATGTAAAGCATGGCGAATCTTCATCATGTATGGAATGCCATGAAAGCCATACACAGGAGATGACCCTTAATGATTGTCTGCGATGCCATAAACCCCATATGCCGCTGGAAGTAATCTATGGAGAAGACATTGATCCGTCTTTCTGTTTAATCTGCCATGAACTTGTGGGGGAAAAGATGTCAACAGTAAGTCATACAAAACATCATGAATTAGGATGTGTGTATTGTCATAAAAACAAGCATAAAAGTTTACTTAAATGCAAAACATGCCATGGGGAACCGCATAAATACGATATTCATGCAAAATTTCCGGATTGCCGTACATGTCATCAAGATCCCCATGGATTGATCAAGTAGGGAAAAATTTAAACCATCAAAATAGAAGATGGGGACACAAAATGGGAAGAAAGTTTTTCGCCAGCATTGTTGGTTACACTTTGATCATATACTTGAGCTTGAGCGCCTTTTCGTTGATTAATGTCGTTGCTGAAGAGTGTGGTCCCGCGTTTTACGAGCAAAGAATCGAACCGATCACAAATCGTGATTGTGCCCGGTGTCATTTTTCAGTTTTTACGGACATTAGAGACAAAGGTGGAGCACATCAGGTGGTTTGTAAGAAATGTCACGAAATATTTCACACATATAAACCGGGGAAAAACTGGAAAGACGTTGTCCCCAACTGCTCTGACTGCCATACTCTATTCCATGGAGCTGGTTTTCCAGACTGCCTGCGGTGTCATGAAAATGCTCATGCACCTGTAGATAGTCTAAGTTTTGAAAAAATGGTTGAGGATTGCGGCAACTGCCATATTGATCAGGCAGCCGAGACAACTCAAAACCTTAGCGCACATACCGACACGGCATGCTCTTCATGTCATCACGACAGGCACGGCTACATACCGACTTGTATCGAATGCCATGATAAAACGCATACACCATTTATCAAAAATTCGGGGTGTAATGCCTGCCACCCGAGTCATTCACCTTTGATGGTCAGCTATACCGAAGATGCGGCAGATACTGTCTGTACAGGTTGTCATGCTGATGTCGGCAACAAATTATTGAGCAGCAACAATAAACATAGTTTTCTTAAATGCGCCAATTGCCATGCTGATAAGCACCGATATATTCCAATGTGCCGGGAGTGTCATGGGCAGGAACCCCATTCAAAGGAATTGCTTGAGAAATTCAGCAGTTGTAATGATTGTCACGGAGATTCGCATACTCTGATTTTGCAGTTACCGTAAACATTGTGCCCCAAACAAAGCCAAAGGGTCGCTAAATGACGATAGAAAAAAAAATAAAGTCTGTAGCATTGTTTCTTGGAATTTGCCTGGGTATTTATGTTATTTTCATGCTCTATTATCTATTTGGGGATGGCTGCTGGAATTGCAGCCCGCAAGATTATTATGCCAGAGGAATAGCGATGATATCAGAGGATGATAATAATGATCTGAAAAAGGGAGTCAAATATCTTAAGACCGCAGCAAAAAAAGGTAATATTAAAGCAATTATCTTTCTTGGAGAACTATATTCGGACGATCTCCCGGATGCGTACATTACAGGCAACAAAGAGAAAATCACAGTCCTTAGAAGTATAGTATCTGCAAATATTAAGAAACGAGAATCATATTTTAATGAATTAATCGAAAATCAATCTTTTTTTGATAGAAAATACAGCAAGACGCAATACAATCTCGGCATTTTATACAAAGCCGGCATCTTGAAAAGTGAAGATAAAGAGGAAGAGTACAAAAAATGGTTAATGATATCGGCTGATAACGGCAATCCGCTTGCCATTTATCAAATGGGCATTTTCTTTAATAATAAAGGCAAATATATGGAAGCGCTGAAATGGTTCACAAAAGCGTTTGATTCCAGCCGGGAGCCTGCTTCAGCAATAATGATCGGGGATTATTATTTTTACGGCAAGGGCGTGGCAAGGGATTACCAGCAATCGATAGAGTGGTATCAGCAGTCTTTGAATGCGCCGGCATTACCAGATGCTTCTTTATGGATCAAAAATAGAGAAGAACTGGCTGAATGGGCGACCCAGAGATTAAATATTGCAGAAAAAAAAGTTCGCAGTAAAATGTCAAAACAAGTCGTTATTGTTAAATATCGTATCACAGGCGGTTTAAATTCATTTTCAATTTTCACATCAGAACTGAAGGAAAATCTCATTGGTAAAGTAAAGAAACAAAATGGCTATATCCTGGCGCGGTCTAACATAATGATCAACTCGGTCTCCATCTCAAAATCAGCTAAAGTTGATTCTATGAGTGAAGGCCTGCATTGGGTGCTGACCACATATGCCAAAAATAAATATGGGGCTGATAAGGATTTCAATTTTGTCATTACAAAGTAAGTGGGTAGGCTGAAGCCTATCCACCTGAGTTATAGACTTTCAGATAATTAATTTCACAAGGCCAGAAGGAGGAAGGCGTATTAGTTATACGTCGACGACTGATAACACAGTGAAATTATTTATCTGAAAGTCTATAGTTAGAGGAGAATATATGTATGTCTAAATTAGACAATAATAACTTCAAAGGCATATCTACGCTTTTTGATGCAACTGAATTAAAAAAATTTATTAAATATTACATCAGCTTGATTTTTTTGCTGGAAATTATAATTTTTGGATCTTGCTTTCTTTTCCAGCTTGAACCAGTCAATCTTCCTTTTCCCTGGAAATACTATTTCCTCGCATCTTTTTTGGTGCCGATTGGAGTAACATTCATATTGGGCATTTTTATAACTGCCTTTAATTTATTTATTTTCGGTCATTCTACTCCTCAATCCGTGGATTCCGGGTCGTCTGATGAGAATAATGAAAAAAACGGTCCTTTTAATAAAATAAATGCTTCATTAACTTTAATTCGACAGGCCCCCTTTTTACTGACTTTGCTATTATTGGGCATTGGTTCTATAGTTTTTTCTCAATTAGACAATTTGATAATATTTCTGGGAGAGATAGGGGTAAAAACCGTGGAGTACTCTCTTATCATCCTTGGTGTTGTTTTTGCCGTTGCGGTAGTTTTTGCATTGATCTGGATCTTTATGAAATATAAATTAGAAAAGATGAAATACGATTATCAATACAAACAGGATGTAATGTCGAACCTGGGCTTACTTGTCCTCGATAAAAACACCGTGGTAAATCATGAAGGAGAAGTTATAAACAAAAAAAAGAAACTGTTACCAGGGAAAACCAAAGGCGATAAAGATGCATTATTAATCGCCCAATCAACAAGACAGCAAAGATAGTACTGCCTTAGCAACATTTTTCGTAACATCTCAATAAATTCGGGTAATCTCTGGAAACTATGATTTTTCGTCATTGCGAGGAGCGCCAGCGACGAAGCAATCTCAGCCCTATCAAGGAGATTGCTTCGCTTCGCTCGCAATGACTGATACCCGGACTTTTTGAGAAGTT
Organism: Deltaproteobacteria bacterium; assembly: GCA_030272815.1. Taxonomy (GTDB): domain Bacteria; phylum Desulfobacterota; class Desulfobacteria; order Desulfobacterales; family ETH-SRB1; genus B13-G4. The sequence continues at coordinate 22,519 of JAJSZT010000012.1, read as the reverse complement.
ACCATTTTTCGTCCTTATCCCTCATTATAATGGAGCGGCCGATTGGAAAAATTCTACTTTTCCAGATTTACGTTTTCCGTCAGATGCAAAACAACCATTCTTCTTCCCTCTTACAACGGTTCCACTCTCCGCGGCGGATTCGGCCATACATTTCGCCGCATCATCTGCGCCTTTAAAGGAAAGGAATGCGCAGATTGCCTTTTGCGGGGCCAATGTGTATATGCCTACGTCTTTGAAACACCGATTCCGGCTGATGCTCAAATAATGCGAAAGTACACTGCAGCTCCTCATCCTTTTATCCTTGAACCCTTTATGAATAGCCGGAAATCCTATCAACAAGGAGAAGATTTCTCATTCGGCCTCACCCTGATCGGCAGGGCAACAGACTATCTGCCCTATTTTATCTATGCCTTTGAGGAACTTGGCCGTATCGGAATCGGCAAAGGCAGGGGAAAATATGAATTGAGGGAAGTGGCCGAAGAAGGTGGCAAGGGCAAATCTTTTTCGGAAAAAAGAGTCGTTTACAGTGGAGACACAAAACTCCTGACTCAAACCAATTCTCCGATACAATGGTCTGATATTCTTATAAACCATCCTTCGCCTCCCCATGCAATCAGTGTCTCTTTTATCACCCCCACAAGGATCAAGTACAAAAACAGCCTGACCAAAGATCTCGAATTTCATGTCTTTTTCAGAAATTTGCTCCGCCGCATATCGCTCCTTTCATACTTTTACTGCAACCACAGGATAGATGACAGCGGATTTAAAGATATCATTGAACAGGCCGGGAAAATCAAGACAGTCAAACGTGCGCTCTACTGGCACGACTGGGAACGGTATTCCAACCGCCAGGAGACCCGGATGAAAATGGGGGGATTTATGGGCGAGATTACATATGAAGGAGAGCTAAAGGAGTTCTGGCCGTATATCAAGCTGGGTGAATATGTGCATGTGGGCAAGGGAGTGGATTTGGGTTGGGGAGGTATGGGATAGAGAAGGCATAAAAGTTCACATACCTGTTTTTTGACAAGATTAACAGGATGTACCAGATTAATTTAATCTTATAAATGAAAGATACATAGTGATTTTTGATCTTAAGACGATGACTGGAGAAGTCAGCATGCCGCAAAGACGTATGGTAGCTGGAAAAGAAATGTTGTGCTTTAACATTGGAATAGAGCGGTATAGTCTCTAATAGGCTTTAAGATAAAGAACCGGAATGAAATAAGGCAGGAAATTCCACTGGTGATAAAAATGAAAAAATTTGCTTATATCTTATTAGGGCTGTTTTATGCGTGCAGCGTTTTTGCAGAACCACTTTCAAAGGAAGATGTGCCCGAGCCTTTAAAACCATGGATTGGCTGGGTACTGCATGGCGAGAAAGATGTTGACTGCCCATTTGTGTATAACGACCTTTCAAAAACTATTTGCATTTGGCCGTCAGAGTTGAATCTGAAATTTCAAAAAAACAGCGCCGACTTTTCCCAAAAATGGGAAGTGTTTTCTGATGAAATCTGGATATTGCTTCCAGGAAATAATAAATTCTGGCCCCAGGATGTCGAAATCAACGGAAAGAAACAGCCTGTCGTCGAAAGAAAAGGATTGCCGGTTGTTTTTATAAAAGAGCCCGGAAAATATACAATAAGCGGCAAATTCAAATTTGACAGCACCCCTGAGTGGATAAAGATACCTGAGCATACAGGGCTGTTGAAACTTGCAATTAAAGGAAAGGAGATTTCCTTCCCAAATATGGATAACCAGGGAAAGCTCTGGCTCAAACAGGGCGGAAAAGATAAAAAAGCAGGAGAAAAAGAAGATAAACTTCAGGTAAAAGTTTATCGTCTTATCCGGGACGAAATTCCTCTATTACTGGTAACAAGGGTTGATTTGTATATTTCGGGAAAGCACAGGGAGATCAAACTCGGAAAAGCAGTTGCGGATAATTTCATACCGATGAAACTCAAAAGTGATCTGCCGGCAAAAATAGAAGCTGATGGAAACCTTATATTACAGGCAAGACCCGGGAAATGGACAATTGAAATAACTTCAAGACATAAAGGACATGTTAACGAATTACACTTTGATCCTTCCAGTGGGTTTAACGTCGATGAAGAAGTCTGGGTGTTTGAGGCAAAAAATCATCTTCGGATAGTTTCAATTGAAGGCGTAATGCAAATCGATCCACAGCAAACCACTATCCCTGAGAGATGGAAGAAATTTTCCGCATACCTGATGCATCCCGATGATACAATGCGCTTTGTCGAGAAAAAAAGAGGGGATCCTCTACCTGCTCCGGATCAATTGAATCTGCACCGTACATTATGGCTGGATTTTGATGGAAAAGGTTATTCTATACGTGACAGTATAACCGGTTCAATGACTACGGGCTGGCGTCTGGAAATGACCCCTCCTGTTGAACTTGGGCGTGTTACGGTTCAAGGTAGGGAACAGTTCATTACCCGTCTTAAAGGCTCGGACAAGGCCGGTGTGGAAATGCGGTATGGCAATGTCAGGCTTGAAGCTGAAAGCCGGCTTGACGATGCGGATAATATTCCGGCTGTGGGTTGGGACAGAGACTTTCATTCTGTTAAGGGTATTCTCAATCTTCCCCCGGGCTGGACTCTTTTTGATGCGACCGGAATTGATCATATCAGGCAAACATGGCTGAAACAATGGACACTGCTGGATATGTTTCTGGTTTTAATAATTTCGCTTGCAGTTGCAAGGCTTTATTCCTGGCCATGGGGAATAATAGCTCTGGCAGCAATGGTTTTATTAAATCACGAAATTGATGCCCCTCGCTGGGTCTGGCTAAATCTGCTTACAGCCATAGCTCTTCTTCGCGTTGTTCCTGAAGGTAAAATCAGTTCAATGATAAATAATTATCGAATGATTTGCATAGCATGTTTAATATTTATAAGCCTTCCGTTTATGGTTAATCAGATCAGGACAGGTATTTATCCGCAACTTGAGAGATCGTGGCAGCAAATCGGAATGCAGCAGACACAACAATGGGCAACTGCGGGAAAAGTTGCAATAGATGAAGACAAAGGCTATGGCCAAAAAACAAGACTGTCATCTAAACTGCCAAAAACTATTCAAAGCCTGAAACAACGCATGGAGGAGGAACCAGTATCTGAAGATATTGATTATTCATACAACCGGCAGGCATCACAGCTAAAGATAAAACAACTTGATCCAAATGCAAAGATTCAAACAGGTCCAGGTATTCCAAACTGGCAATGGCGACAAATTAATTTTTCCTGGAACGGACCTGTGGAAAAAGATCAAGAAATTTCATTTGTCTTTATTTCACCTTTTATGAACCTTATTCTTGCGGTATTGCGGGTAATCCTTCTCGCTATCCTGATATACTGCTTATCCAGGGCTGTTTATTCAAAAAACAGAGGATTTAGCTTTTCAAGCATAAAAAACGGCATTTTTTCAATTATATCTGTATTGCTTCTTAGCGTTATTGTTTGCCAGGCTCACGCAGACAACTCTTGCCCGCCAGAAAAATTGTTAGATGAGCTGAAATTAAAACTGACAGAAAAAGATATGCCTCCGTGTGCTCCAAACTGTGCGTCAAGCCCACGGATGAAAGTGCGAATAACCGGAAACCAGCTTGATATAAGGATAGAGTTCCATAGTTTACATCCTAATACGGCTGTTCCTCTTCCTGGATCTGTTCAACACTGGCTGCCTCAGATTGTGCTGATAGATGGAAAGCCGGTTTCCGGCCTGTATCGCGAACCATCTACAGGATATTTATGGCTCAACCTCCCTGAAGGCATACATCAAATAGATATAAAAGGAGCTTTGCCTCAAAGGGATGTTGTTTGGCTGCAATTGCCATTAAAACCCCATTATGTTGAAATCGGTTCAGAAGGCTGGTCTGTAGATGGATTGTATGATAACGGGGTCGCGGACACACAGCTTCAGTTCACCCGGATTCGCACTGACAATTATGATAAAACTGCGGTATCCGAAACATTTGAGCCTGGGCTGTTACCGTCATTTGTCAAAATTACAAGAATTTTTCATTTAGATTTAGACTGGCAGATAGAAACCATTGTCAGCAGGGTGACACCTGTTGGTTCTGCAATTGCACTGTCTGTGCCTTTGCTTGCAGGAGAATCAGTTACATCTGATATTCGCGTGGAAAACGGCAATGTTCTTCTGAACATGGCTCCTGATCAGAAAAATTTCAGATGGTTTTCATCACTTAAGATAGAAGATGAACTGGTGTTAAAAGCAGAAGATACTCTTGACTGGGCCGAAGTCTGGCAGGTTAACATCGGAACACTGTGGCATGCTGAACTTAGCGGAATACCTGTAATTCATCATCAGAATAAATCCGGCAACTGGTTTCCCGAATGGCGGCCATGGCCTGGAGAGAAAATTGCCATTAAAATTACAAGACCGGAAGGAATAAAGGGGCAGACTCACACCATCGAAAGCAGTGAACTATCTTTAAGTCCGGGAAAAAGGATTAGAAATGCCATGTTGAATCTTAATATAAGAAGCAGCAGAGGCGGCAGGCATACTATAAAGATTCCGGATAACGCAAAACTCCAGTCTGTTTCTATTAACGGCAAGTCACAGCCTGTCAGGCAAGACAAAAACAGTGTGACTCTTCCGCTTACACCAGGACAGCAGGATATTAAACTTGTCTGGAGAGAATTAAAAGATGTAGAAACAATATTGAAAACATCTTTGATAGACCTTGGCATGAAAAGTGTTGATTCCTTTATTTCTGTTTCAATGCCCAGAGACAGGTGGATTTTATTTTGCGGTGGTCCGTATGTTGGACCAGCCGTGCTATTCTGGGGCGTTGTTTTTGTGATTATTCTATTATCCTTTGGTCTTGGACAGTTAAATATAACTCCCTTAAAATTTCATCACTGGGCTCTTTTAAGCCTTGGATTAACTCAAGGCTCTTTGTTGATTGCAATACCTGTAGCCGGCTGGTTTCTTGTGCTTGGCTACCGGAAACAGGTTGCTGAGAAATTATCAAACTTTACATTTAATTTATTTCAACTTGTCATTATATTACTTTCCATCGTTGCATTTGGATCTTTATTGTTCGGAATCAAACAGGGACTTTTGGGCTACCCGAACATGCAGATCAGTGGAAACGGTTCCGGGAATTATCTTTTGAAATGGTATCAGGATATATCCGGAGAAATTCTGCCACAGGCCTGGGTTTTTTCGCTTCCACTTACAGTATATCGTATTGCAATTCTAGCCTGGGCGCTGTGGATCGCTTTTGCCTTTATAAAATGGCTCCGCTGGGCATGGGAATGTTTTAGCGCCAAAGGATTATGGCGCAAAATAGATTGGAATAAGCTTCGAAACAGGCTATGGAAAAGGCATGGAGATAGACAAAAAAAGGCGGAAACAGAAGGGACTTAGGGATTAGGAGGGTGGAGAGGGAAATCCCAATGAATCAAAAAAGTTTTAGAAATACAAAGATCCACAGAGGTATAAGTTCGATGGTTTTTCCATTCAGTGTTTTTCTTTCAAAATGCTTTTTGGTCACAAGTATGGATCTTTCAGGCGTTGCAATTTTTGAGAAGGCTTTGAATGCCTCGAACTCGCGGGTCGGTAATCCGTCAGTATATGATACATTGATTGCAATCGGCTGGTTGCGTGGTTTTATGACGAAATCTATCTCTTTTTTGCTGCTGTCTTCATACCAGTAATAGACCTTATCGGTTATTCGCCTTAACATTTGAAATACAGTATTCTCAGCATACCTTCCACTGTCTTTCGAAAAAGAGAATGAAGTTGCATCTCTCATTCCGCAGTCCACAGCATATATTTTTCTGTTCCTTTTAAACTGCTTTTTAAGAGAATACTCAAAATAATCTACAGAAAAAAACAGATAAGCTTTTTCAAAATAAGAGAGATACTCTTTAACTGTATTCTCATTGGTTCCCACTGCATCTGCAAGTTTTCTGTAAGAATATATGGAAGTGAAGTTTGTAGAAAGATAATATGCCAATTGTTCAATGACTTTTGTTTTCCTGATAGAGAACCTGCGCACAATATCCCGAAACAGCACATTCTGAAAATATTGCGAAAGAATATCTTTAACAAGTTCAATATCCTCAAGATACGCAACTTCCGGGAACAGCCCTCTTTTAAAACTCAATTCAATATAATGCAGAAGTTTCTCTTTATATGGATACAAATGTTCATAAAGTTTTTCAGGGCTGTATGATTCAGCAAGTTCCGGGAGATGGGGATCATTCAGCCCTTTAAAATATTCAGTAAAAGAAAATGGGAAATTATCAAAAGCAAGTACCCTACCTGTGAGATGTGTGGCAAGCTCATCAGAAAGAAGCTCGGCATTTGAACCTGTTATGAAGATTTTGACGTGCTCATTTCTGTCATATATATCTCTTACCCAAAACTGCCAGTTATTTATATTCTGTATTTCATCCAGAAACAGATAAACCTTTCCGGCAGGATTTTTTATGTTAAGGAATTCCGAATAAAGATTTTCAAATATAGAAATATCATTACGCAAAGAAATAAAGAACGGATCTTCGAAATTGACCTGCAGGATATTTTCCCGCTTTACTTTGGAATCAATAAGGTGCTTGATAAGTTGTCTGAAAATGTAAGATTTGCCTGATCTTCGAGCTCCGGATATTGCGACCACGTGGCGGATATCAAGTGTTTTGATAATCTTTGCAAGAAGATCTCTTTTTATACCAGTATCAAAGCTCCTGTCATGCCACTGGTAATTATGTTTTAGCAGAACCTCTTTCATTTTTGCGAATTATATCTCGTATTAATATTATAAATATGCGAGTTATAATTCGCATATCATGTTCTGTCAAGAAAAACTTTTTTCAAACGCTCCTCCCCTTTGATGGCAAGGTTGCAAGGCTTGCTATATGAAAAAGTTCATGTTATTTTCGGAGAAATTTGATCAGAACTTTAAGAAAATGTTTGAGTATTTGCAATGCGTTACGGAAAATACCGGTTTCTTTGCAGGTTTGAGAATAAGGCAAGCCTTCCATTTTACAAAGGATCAACTTTCAGGGGTGCCTTTGGTCTGGCCTTGAAAAATGTTGTATGCGCTCTAAAGAGAGAAGAGTGCACCCAATGCCTGCTGAAGCAGAAATGTGTTTATGCCCTGGTCTTTGAAACATCCGAGGCCATACAGGTGCCCGAAGGCTCAAGAATAGTCTCGCCTCCACACCCATTTGTAATTGAACCTCCTTTGACAACTGAAACGGAATTTCAGGAAGGAGCATTATTTGATTTTAACTTCCTCCTTTTTGGTGAAGTAAACAATAGCCTCCCTTATTTCATTTATGCCTTTGACCGTATGGGCAAGATCGGCATTGGAAAGAAAATTAACGGCAAACGGAGCCGATTTGCTTTGGAAGAGGTGAGACATGGGAAACAAATTGTTTATTCTATCATAGAAAACCTGGCCCTTTGGGCCAGGTCACAGTTCAGTGGTTTTACCATCTGAACAATATTTTATTACTCCAAGGCTGAGTTGCTCCACAACTTAACCAAGGAGTAGCAAATTTCGCAAATTATGCCAACAACCTATTGGGTAACCGTTTTTGGGCTCAAGGTTATTGCGTTGACACTGTAAGTTTAGATACTGAAATGATACGTAACTATGTAAAATACCAAAAAGATCAAGAGAAGTAAGGATGTAAAACATAGCACGAATTATTATTACTAAGGGGCAACTCAACTCTTACCCCCTCTGGATGCAAAGGCAATTTTATCCCCTTTCAGGGGTTAAGCCAAAGCCGGCCCCTCTGGGGTCGGATTTTTACTCTGATTATTTTTTGGAAAACGATTTGCCGTTACCTGAAGAGCTTGAAAATTTTCGTTCTGTAATAGCCAGAACTGCATCAGCTCATCACAAACCGGACACGCAAAACTTTGTGGAAATGTGCATTACAATAGCAGACAGGTTAAGTTCAGGCTCTGACAGAATTGAACTGCGTGATAATGAAGGCAAAACCGGGTTTAGAGAGAGCCGTCTTATATCGATTTTCGATGAAATTGAGCTCTATAATCACACATTTCAGCCAGCTAAAAGCTGGTATTATAACCTCGCAGCACTGGAATCTGACGGTGCAAATATTTTCCCGATACAGGGAAAGCCTGTGGGAAGGGCTGAAGAATATATAGAACTTTTTGAAAAATTTCATAATGAAATAATAAACATTAATAACGGCATGGCCTTTCCCTTTTACTTTGAAACCCTGATTTCTATTATGGAGAAATATACTTGGTCAATACCGTATTCATTATACAATACGCTGTCAGATATTTCTCTTTTTGATCATTCTTTTTCAACCGCATGCATTGCGCAGGCCTTATATGTATATCACAGCCATACAGGAGATTTGCCCGATTGGAAAGATGACAGGGAAAAATTCATACTCCTTGGAGGTGATCTTTCAGGTATCCAGAATTACATATTTGGTATCAGTAAAAACAGCGGTCGCGGGGTGTCAAAAATATTTCGCGCAAGATCTTTTTATCTTCAGGTTTTAACAAGATCTGTTCTGCTTGAACTGCAAAACAGGCTCAACCTTTTCTCAGTATTCAGGCTGGTTGATTCAGGTGGAAAATTTATACTTCTTCTTCCTGCCACTGAAAATATAATAAAGGAGATTGAAAAAATAGATGAAGAGATTCAAATATTTTTTATGAATAAATTCAAAGGCCTTTTAACCATGAACATTTCATGGAGTACCATGATAAGTCAACAGGGGCTGCATCTTGCAAACTTTCAGGATAGTATTGATGCAGTCAATGAAGCTATTGAAGAATGTAAACTTAAAAAATTAAGCAAAGCAATTTTAAAAAACGGTCCTGTAATAAATACAGATTATGATAAAAGAGAAGGAGGCAACTGTTCTTTATGCAGCATAAACAGCGCTGATGACAAGTCGTCATCAAAGTATGAGGAAAAAGAAAGTATATCGGTTCCGGTATGTAAAGACTGCTGTGAACAGATTATCTATATCGGAACCCGATTGCCAAAAACAAATTACCTTATTTATGGAAGCAACTGCAGGATTCCTCTTTTTGGAAAAACATCATTAACTTTTTTAGTAAATGCACCGACCGATTTCAAAAATATCAGCCATATTGAATCCATCGCAGACACAGGCAGATTCTCAAGAGCCAGGATAGCCCGCCATCTTCCTGAAGTAACCTCCGAAGAATTAAAAAATGAGAAATGGTTCAATCTGTTTGCAAAAACGCAAGGCAGAACTTGCAGCCATGTCCCCTGAGGAACGAGATATTGCAGCCTTGGACGATATAAAAATTGCAGAAAGTCGAGTTGTTGAAATGTACAACAGGATAGATGATTTTTCGGATGAAAATAAGAGGAAGATTGCACTGGCCTTGAAGGCATACTGGAAAGCCTATAGGAAATGGGAAATAAGAAAATGAAAATTTAATGAACATGTGTTTGCAACCAAAAAGGAGCAATAAGCAATCGTGACATCAAAGAAACTAACCAATGTTCTCAAAATAATAACGGATAGTCTTATGCGGGAACAAATCCCGTACTCATTGATCGGGGCACTGGCATTGAGTTTGTATGGACTTCCAAGGTTTACTGCAGATATTGACCTCTTAACAGAAGCACGCTTTTGGTCTCGAATCTCATTGATCATGAAAAAACTGGGCTATACCTGCTATCAGAAGACCAAATCTTTTGCCCAGTTTGATTCAGGAGCCCTTGGAAAAATTGACTTCATGTTTGTAAGCACACCGGAAGGGGAAGATATATTGAAAAAGAGTATCCTTGCAGGCGATGAATTGATCGGAACTTACCACGTTATTCAGCCAACTGACTACATTGTTTTAAAACTGATGGCCATTGCAAATAATCCAGACAGGAGCCAAAAAGACGAAGGCGATATTCTTGCTGTCATGAATTTATACAAAAACCGTTTGATTCCTGAGAATTTCGAGCCTCTGGATATGGAGCGTGTTTATCTTTTTGCCGAAAAATTTAGCCAAAAGGAAAAGGCCCAAAGATACTTTGATGAGATATTCGATGTTTCTGATAAGCTTGGGAAGCTCGGATTATGAAAAAGAATCAAAACGCTGTGAAGAAAGAAAGAAAAATAATTTTTGAAATGATCGACGCTTCATGGGAACTGGCCCAACGGCTGGGCGAGCATCCGGTTAAAACCGGATGTAATTGCATCTCTTGTGTAAACAAGAGGAAACGCATTTTAAAAAAACAGGAAGTGAAATGGAAGTTTAATCTATAATTCGTCGAATGGCAAAATATGGATGTAAGGATTTAATTCACATGCCACGTTCATTATTTCTAATATTCAACCACGAAATCACATCTGTTCAGAAAAGCGATGCTCGTAACTCTCTCGGTGTTCAGCAAATAATAAATATGCCCCCTGATCTAAAGGATTTGTGGCGGCAAATTCCACCCGTCTTGCCAAAAATCAGCGCCTATCTTAAGCCTGTAAAAGACTGGCTTGCCAGCCAGGCCAAAAAGAATGACTATGTTCTTATCCAGGGTGATTTTGGGGCTTGTTTTATCATGGTCAAGTTTGCCTTTGCGATCGGCCTGATTCCAGTATATTCAACAACGGAGAGGGAAGCCGTTGAGGAACATAAAGAGGACGGCACAGTTAATCTTTCGCATCAATTCAGACACCGGATTTTTAGAAGATATGAGGAGTGATTATAATTGAGCAAATATAGTCCTCTGAACTCGGATTTTTTACTATGAGGTAAACATGAAAACAATCCTGATTTCTCTGGTAAGTGACCATACCATCCCCAATATTCTTGCCATACATCACTTTAAGCCCGATGAATTGCTGTTTATATCGACAACTAAGATGGAAAAGAAAAACAAGGTGTCAGCAATTTTAATGACATTAGACAGGTTGGATTTAGGGTATAAAAGCGATTCAATCATCGTTATAGAAGACTCAATCCTTGACTGCCACAAGAAAATTGGCGAGTGGATCGAAGGGAAGGAGGATGCCGAGTTTGTGGTTAATTTGACTGGCGGAACTAAGATTATGTCCATAGCGGCCTACGAGTTTTTCAAAGACTACAGTAGCAAAATGATCTACGTTCCGATTCCAAAGAATGAATTTATAGTTCCATTCCCAAAGAAGAGACCTGGCAAGCCTGTAAAACTTGATCTGAGACTGAGCGTCATTGAATATTTAACAGCCCATGGCCTCACAGTAGTCAACGAGTCCCATCTGAACCGTTACCGTGAAGAAGCAATAGGACGAAAGGAACTGTCCAAATGGATTGCTGAAAATTACAATAACCTTCAAAACTTGCTCAAACGGTTATGCGGGATATTGAGAGATTGTCGTAGCAAGAAACAATTTATTCTTAAAGGCGAGTTTTTTGGCGCAACTCGCGAGGAAAAACAGCTTCTGTCAAAACTTAACTTTGTTTATGATGAAGGTTCTGTTTTTAAAAAAATAGACAAATCTGAAATCAATTATTTGACCGGAGGCTGGCTTGAAGAATTCTGTTTTGTCAAAGTTTCAGAATTGGTTGGACAGGGCATAGATGACGCTGTTATTGGACTTCAAATCAAGAACCGCCTGGGAAGGGACAACGAATTTGATATTATGTTTACCAAGGATAACGCTCTTTATTTTATTGAGTGTAAGTCTCTTGACCAGCACGAGGATAAAAATGCCGATGCGCTTTATAAAATCGGCGCTCTACAGAAGGAATTCGGGCTGAGGATCGCAAGTTTTTTTGTGACAACATCTCCCCATATCTTGAAAAAAGATGGAAGGATAAGAGAGTCGATTCAGGCGAGGGCCGAACAATTTAAGACCACCATAGTTCCGCCCTATAAAGTTAACCAATTCGGAGAGATACTTGTGGGAAGTTTAAAAATTCAGACAGAAACAGATTGAACGATTTTTTTACCAAACTACCAACTTTGCTCTTTGACAATTAGATACAGCAACGTTGCAATCCTTGAATCAACCGTGGCTATCTTCTACCATGTATCACAAAAGGAGGCAGCTCATGGTTGTATATGTCAAAACGCAAGGAGCGCGGATTATCAAGGAGGGAAAACATCTGCTGGTTAAAAAGGGTGATGCAACGTATCACACCCTTTTTACTTACAAGCTCAAGCAGCTTCTGCTTTTCGGAAATATCCAAGTCACTCACAGCGCCTTATGTCAAATCATGCACAGCAATATTGATACGGTGTTTCTCACCCGGTATGGCAGATATCTCGGCAGGCTTGCGCCGCCGGAGTCAAAAAACGTGTTTCTTCACAAACAGCAGTATCATTTGCTGGACGACCCTGTTTTTGGCATTCGCCTTGCCCGCTGCATAGTTGCCGGAAAACTTGCCAACATGGCAACACTCTTGATGCGAATAAAACGAAGCCGGAATAAACCGGTAGCAGGCAATATCGCAAAGCAGATACAGAGCCTTATGCCAAAACTGGCTCTGGCCGACAGTGTTGACAGCATACGTGGATATGAAGGCAGAGGAAGCGCACTTTTCTTTGAAGGGTTTCGGTATGGATTTGTTGGAGATATCGGCTTTACAAAAAGAGTCAGGAGGCCGCCTACCGACCCTGTCAATTCCGTGCTTTCTCTTCTTTATACCTTCCTGATGAACCGGGTTTACTCGGCAGTACGTATAGCAGGCCTGGATCCATACCCTGGATTTCTTCACACAATCGACTATGGTCGTTTTTCTCTTGTGCTTGATCTGATGGAAGAATTCCGGACGATCATAGCAGACACTCTGACTTTGTCTCTGTTTAATCTGAAGATACTTCAGAAGGAGGATTTTGTAATTCAAAAGCCTGCATTAGCAGTATCAGGCCAATCTTCAACCGGCAATTCTCCGGATGTAACCGCTGATCCTATTGGATTGATAACTATGGTTGATGGTGAAGCAGGCAATTTTGATCTTCCGGAACAGCGTATGGAGGAAACACCGGATTCAGCAAAACAGACAACAGGGAAGTATCCTGTAAAACTCCAGCCGGATGCTTTCAAGCGGGTGATTGATGCATTTGAAAAAAAACTGACAACGATCTTTTTCTATCCGCAGGCGGAATGTAACCTGACCTATGGAGATGCCATTATCTTTCAGGCGGGACATTATAGAAAGGTTTTAGAAGGGCAGGTTGATGTTTATCAACCGATTTTGCTGAAATGATTGTGCTTGTTACATACGATATTACCGATCCAAAACGTTTGAGAAAGCTCCATGCTTTTTTGAAGGAATTTGGGTTGAATACTCAGAAGTCTGTATTTGAGTGCGATATAGATAAGACTGCGCTGAAAGGTATCCGGCGGTACTGCAAAGAAAATCTTGATCTGTCACGCGACTCTGTGCGAATCTACAAGATCTGCTCCAGATGCATAAAAAATGTGATTATATCAGGCCTGGGTCTGAAAATTACTCAGCTTGATTACATGGTGGTTTAAATGAATATGATAGTCACATATGATATTGCAGACCCTCGCCGTTTAAACAGAGCGGCAAAGGTGATCAAGGATTATGGAATTCGGGTGCAGAAATCAAAGTTTGAAGTGACAGTGGATAACAAAACTTTTGTTGAAATGAAAGCTCGAATAGAAGATACAATTGAGCCTGCTGAGGACGGGGTAAAGTACTTCCCTGTATGCGAAAGATGCGCCGGAACTCTGGAAATAATCGGACAGGGAATTTTTATCGATCCTGATGAAGAATACTATGTGCTTTGAGCTGTAAAAATGAGCGGATTTTTCTGCCGGCAGGCGACGGATTGCAATGAGATTTAATTTGCGAACCTCTATGCGATTATCCAGGGGAAAGCTATCTGTTTGATTTTACAGCGTTTTTAAAATCGGCCAGATACGGGGTTCACGGAAAGTTTAATTTTTGTGCAATATCAATATGTTGGAACAAAGACTGAATACATAAAAGGAGGTGTTGGCAGATGATTTGCAAAATTTTCAAAAAGGTCTGCAAAAATGCATTCCTAACACCGCGATTTATCAAAAAATCTAAAGGCCGCAAATCGGAATTGACCTGACTTACGAAGGGATTGCGACCAATATCCTGTCTTATCACAATAAGTTGCTTCACCTCGATCGGAATTGACCTGACTTACGAAGGGATTGCGACAATTTTATACAGGAATCTCTTTTATTACAGTCTTTACATAAATCTTACGATTGAGCAAAACCGCAGGAATAGCGAGCTATTTCGAGGACTTTTGCGAATGAAGATCGGTTGAAGATATGGTGAGGTTGGGATGCAAAAATGCCAAGTTATTTTTTACCGAGCCCTAAGGTCGAGCGGTTCTATAAGTGCAAATATTTCAGAAGGTTTTGGCCGAAGGAGCAGTGCTGACTATATCCATTTTTTAGTTATTTCCAGAGGGTCAGCCACGGAAACTCATAATTGGCTGATAAAATGTAGAGATTTGGGATATATGACGGAAGAAATTTTCGCCGAACGAGCAGGAATTTGCAGTGAGATAGTGAAAATGCTGAATGCGTTAATCGGAAGCTTACAACGAAAAATAAGTTAATTCCCTCTACCCACTATCCCCTTCAGCGCATAGCGCTGTTGACCTGATGAATAAGGGATTGAGACGATTTAACAAAGAAAGACCAATAGGTAAATTCAGTAATGTGCCAAAAAATACAAATGGATATTATCCAGTAACATTAATTAAAATTTTCTTCTTTGATAACCTACCAGTAGAGTTAGACCTGTGAATGGGAATTGAAAGATGACAAAGTTATATGAAAAAATAATAAAATGGTTTGACACGCCATTAGATGATACCATTTTAGAAAAGAGAATGTCCAAGCTTAGGGCCTACTTAAAAAAGACTGAAGATATAAAATCCCCTCATATATTTATACAATATAAAAGATATCTAACAAAAACGTCATTGGAAGAGCTTGAATACTATATTAAACATAATAAAACAGAGTCTGAGCAATGGATGGAAAAAAAATTTGAAAAGATGGAAATAAAAAATCCTTACAGATTTATTTGTTAAACTGTTGCAATAACCGAATTAAATTCGTAATACCTCTGAAACTGAGACCTGATGAATAAGGGATTGAGCGCCTGCGGCGTAGGGATATAGGGATTAGGGATGCAGGGACATAGGGACTTAGGGACGTAGGGATGTAGAGATATAGGAAAGTAGAGTGAGGAAGATGTTAAATGCGTTAATCGGAAGTTTACAACGAAAAATAAGTTAATTTCCTTCGGCAAAGCAGCTAAAATTTTCTCTTGCCCTGATGTGCATATGGTCATTTTGAACCAGCAGTGCAAAAAGCCCTGAAGTATCTACAAAAACGTTCATGATCCAAAAGCCTCCTCAAGATAACGATCATGCTCGACCGATATGTCAGATAATTCCGTTTTATATTTCCCGACTATAGACCCGGCTTGCCTGTAAAGGGTTGAGCGATCAGGTTTTCCGGTCACAAAAAATTGATCGACAGCCTTGCGGATTAGCGCTGCAACAGATTCATGACTGGAAAGAGAAAGCTCTTTTATCTTTCGCATCTGCTCTTCGGTTAATTGAATTTGTGTACGCACCATGACAGCCTCCTTGTAATCATGTAATCGTTTATGATGCTATGATTACAAAATTCCTATCTTAAAATCAATATAGACTTTCAGATAATTAATTTCACAAGGCCAGAAGGAGGAAGGCGTATTAGTTATACGTCGACGACTGATAACGCAGTGAAATTATTTATCTGAAAATCTATAGCAATTTTTATGGAGCTACTTGGGACACTCATTTCGCTTGACTTCCTCTTGCTGTCGTATATATTGTTAATATAATATATCATGCAAGGAGATGTCATATGACAACACAAATGATTGTCCGCATTGATCCGGCCCTCAAAAACAAGGTTGGCAATTTTGCCAAAGCTGAAGGGAAAAATGTAAGTGAAATTGTAAGGGAACTACTCGAAGGTTATGTGAAAAATAGAGACATTGGCTCCTATATTGATGACCTCTGGAGCCGAATAGGAACAAAAATCAAAAAGCAAGGGTTCGGCCCTGATGATATTGATTCAATTATCCAAAAGGTTAGAGCTGAAAAATGATAAAAGTTGTTATTGATACAAATGTTTTTATCTCATCATTTTTTGGCGGCAACCCTAAAAAAATTATTGATTTATGGAAAAAAGGAAAAATAAAACTCTGCCTATCAAGAAAGATTATTGATGAATATGTTGAAGTCCTTAAAAGGCTTGGGCTGCAAAACGAAAGTGAACTTCAAGAATTATTAAATACTTTTTCGGAAGGGCATAACATTATCTTTTCAGCATCAACTCCTTCCTTAAAAATAATCGACCAAGACCCAGACAATAATATGTTCATTGAATGCGCTGTTGCCTTAAAATGCTCACATATAATCTCAGGGGATAAACATTTAAAATCGGTTAAAAATTACATGGGAATTAAAATCGTCAATCCCAAAGAATTTCTCATACAATTTCAAACTATTATGCGCTAACAAAGGGGTTGTTGAGACCGCCCGTGGCGCAGGGATTAGGTATTAGGGATGTAGGGATGTAGGGATGTAGGGACATAGAGACGTAGGGATGTAGAGGAGGAAGAGGATGGGGAGGATAGAATCTTTCAGGGAGTTAACCGTTTGGCAAAAATCCCATCAGTTATTTTCTAAAGAATTTTTGACAATACTGTTGAGCAAGCAAGGAGGCTGAGTAATGAAAAAATCAATTTCAATCATTATAGGTTTTGCACTGGCGATCTGTTTTTATTCCTGTGCAGGTCCGACATATCAGGAAAGGGGGACAAAAACAGGAGCTTTAATTGGCACAGTAGGCGGGGCGATTCTGGGTCAGGTAATCGGTAGAAATACAGAGGCCACTCTTCTGGGAGCAGGAATTGGGGCTGCTGTGGGTGGTCTTTCCGGTCATCAGATCGGTGCATACATGGACAGACAGGAGCAAGAATTGAGGGCCGCTTTGGCTGGAAGTGAGGCCGCGAGTATCCAGAGGACACAAAATGTTTTGACGGCCACGTTTCAGTCTGAAGTTATGTTTGATTTTGACTCGGCAACCCTAAAACCAGGTGCACATGCGGAGATCGGCAGAGTCGCTAACGTGTTGAATAGGTACCCACAGACGACAATCAGGGTCGAGGGTCACACTGACTCAAGAGGCTCTGAAAGTTACAATCAAGATCTGTCTGAAAGACGGGCGCAGGCGGTCAAAAGCGCCTTGGTGCAAAGGGGAGTGGATTCAAGAAGGATACAGATCGTTGGTTTCGGTGAATCACAACCCATATCTTCAAATGAAGCTATGAATAGGAGAGTGAATATTGTAATCATACCTATCTGAGCATTCGTGAAGAATATGGCCAAGAAAGGGAAGTAAAAAAGATGAAATTTTTCTGGGCAGCCATGTTCCTAATTCAAAATTCGATGTTCGATGTTGGATGTTCGACGTTCATAGCCTTTTAGCTTGACGGCTACGTCCTTGATATTGGATTGTAATCTGCAGGAATCGCGATGCTTTTAGACCCCTTCGAGGGGTCTTCATCAAACCACCCGTTCTACGGGTGGTAGGTGATTTTAAGTAGTTGTACGGAAATAAAAAAAGGCGGAGTCATTGCTGACCCCGCCTTTTTTTATTGTTCTCTATTTAACCTAAATTGAACGATTTTTTACTCAATCTGCACTAATCTCTTGCGCATCAAGGACTTGGTTTCGCTTTTTTCTTTGCCACCGGTTTACTTAGTGCTTTACTTTAGGCTCAACCTCTGGCTCAACCTCTGGCTCAAGCTCTGGCTTAACTTCAGGCTCAACCTCTGGCTTAACTTCAGGCTCAAGCTCTGGCTTTACTTCAGGCTCAACCTCGGTCTTAGCCTCCGCCTTTTTTTCGGGAGCCTTATGTTCTGCTACGTCATCACCCCCACACGCTACAGGAAACGCAATCAATGAAAAAATACAACTGGCAGCAATAATTAGTTTAATAACACGATTCATTTAACCCCTCCTTTTCATTTGTTTTAATCTTTATAACCCAGACCAAAATATTTTTTACGAGTTCATCAAGGCTATATCACTCATTTCCGAAATTTATACTATATAAAAGTCGTATCCGTCAACTGTAAACGGTTACTAAAAGCCTCATATATCTTTTGACGGCTATATTGTCAAGAAATTAGCCTTACCAAAATCCACCGCCTAAAAAAAGGTCACAATTCCGCCCTTGCCTTCGGCCAATACTTTTGTTAATCTGTTCAGCACATTAACAGGATTCACGTACAGTGGACTTCCCAAGACGGACAGGTCACTCCATAAGCTCACGCCCATGCCGGGCGCACACACAATGCCTTACACTTGACGTTTATTCCGATGGTGCTCCATAGCCGCAAGTGAAGGCAATGTTCAAATCTCTATCACTTTCTGAAAGAATGCATAAACGTGCTGCGGGTCGGGAGATTGATTTGGATGATGTTCGTTTGTTAGAATTAGCAGATGGCGAAGAAGAGGCATAACCATAGAAATTGCTTTGACTGGTGCAACCGGTTTTATAGGCAGCTATCTGGTTGATTTTTTTGTTGGATTAAAGTGCCATTGTATAGTAAATTAAAAACATGGGCTTGAGAATAATAGGGGGTGAGTTAAAGGGGAAAAAGCTTTATACGGTACCCGGAACTTTAATAAGGCCGACAGCCGACCGGTTGCGTGAATCAATATTTAATATACTTTTTTACCTGGTTAAAGGGGCGGTTGTTCTGGATCTGTTTGCCGGAACCGGAGCGCTCGGTATTGAGGCATTGAGTCGCGGGGCGAAATCAGCAGTATTTATAGACAATAATAAGAAAGCCTTATCAGTAGTTGAACATAATATACAATCGTGTGCGGTTGATAGCAGATCCCAAATTATCAGATGGAATATAGTTAAAAATTTGAACTGCATAAAGTCAGTTGATTCAAAATTTAATCTTGTTTTTATGGATCCTCCTTATAACAAGGGCTTAATAGAACCGAGCCTGATTAATCTTTATGATAGCGGGTCTCTTGGAAAGGATGCCTGTATTATCGTTGAGCATACTCCTTTTGAGCCTGTTCCGGGCGATTGTAAGCAGTTTGAACTTGCAGATCAAAGAAAATATGGGAAAACGCTCATTTCGTTTATTAAACCTAAGTACATGTATTCTTAAATAGGGTAACGTATTAAAATTGGATAGTTTATAATCACCGCAGAGCCGCAAAGGTCGCAGAGAAATTGTATTTTTAAAAGCTTAAGCTATTTTCTTTTGCCGTCCTCTCAACAGCAAAAAAAAAATATTTAACTCTGCGTTCTTTGCGTCTTGAGCGAAGCGAGCGGTGAAACAATATAAAAAAATACGTTATCGAATTAACGAATTAGAGCACTAAGTTAAATCAAAGGATTGAGAATCAATGGAAAGAACAGCCATATATCCCGGTTCATTTGACCCTGTTACAAACGGTCATGTAGATATTGTAGAAAGAGGTCTTAAGATTTTTGACAGAATTATTGTAGCAATATTGCGTAATCCGGCAAAAAAATGTTTGTTTACTGTTGAAGAGCGGAAGGAAATGATAGAAACAAGCTTAAACAGAGATTCTAACGTTGAAATAGATGTTTTTGATGGGCTACTTGTCGATTATGCAAAAAAGAGGAACGCCGTCGCAATACTGCGCGGAATGCGGGCCGTGTCTGATTTTGAATATGAGTTTCAACTGGCTCTGATGAACCGCAAGCTTAACAGGGAAATTCAAACTGTTTTTCTTATGACTGGCCTCAGGTGGATTTTTATCAGCTCATCCATAATAAAAGAAGCCGCAAGTTTTGGCGGCAACATCAATGGCATGGTGCCTCCGGTAGTAAGCCGGAAATTAAAAGAGAAATTTGGTTTCATCTCTTCTGCCGATGAATAGCCATGTTCTGAAGGAAGCAACCGAGGATGAAAAAATGACTATCTCTCTCTCAAAAAATGCAATGTTTGTATTGGAAAAGAGGTATCTGAAAAAAGACAGCAATAGTAATATTATTGAAACACCAGAGGAATTATTTACAAGGGTAGCAAAGAGCATTGCCGCTGCAGATAAGATATTTGATCCTAAAGCCAATGTTAATAAGACTGAAAAAACTTTTATGCAGTTATTGACCAACCTGTGGTTTATACCCAATTCTCCAACCCTTATGAATGCAGGAAGGCGCCTCGGACAGTTGGCCGCTTGTTTTGTTCTTCCTGTGGAAGATTCAATTGAGAGCGTTTTTGAAACATTGAAACATACTGCCATGATTCATAAAAGCGGGGGTGGTACTGGATTTTCATTTTCTCGTCTCCGTCCGGAAAAGGATGTTGTCTTGTCAACAGCAGGAATTTCAAGCGGTCCCATTTCATTTATGAATGTTTTTGATGTTGCAACCGAGACCGTCAAGCAGGGTGGTACCCGAAGAGGGGCTAATATGGGTGTTCTCAGGGTGGACCACCCAGACATAGAAGCCTTTATTGAGTCAAAAAACGATCCCACCAGATTAAACAATTTCAATATATCGGTTGTTCTGGACAAAACATTCATGGATTCGCTTGAAAAAGATTCGGATTATGATCTTATCAATCCACGGACGGGCCTGGTTGTTAAGCGCATTTCCGCTAAGCATATATTTAATATGATGGTTAGTTCAGCATGGCAAACCGGAGAGCCGGGAATAATATTTATTGATCGTATAAATGAAAATAATCCCACTCCTCTTCTGGGAGAAATTGAGGCGACAAATCCTTGCGGAGAACAGCCGCTTTTGCCTTACGAGTCGTGTACACTGGGCTCAATTAATCTTTCAAATATGGTAACCAAAAATACCGTTAATAAGAAGCGGCTTAAAAAAACAGTTCATTCAGCAGTTCATTTTCTTGATAATGTCATAGATGCAAATAAATATCCTCTTTCACGCATCGAGAAAATGAGCAAAGGTACAAGAAAGATAGGGCTTGGTGTGATGGGATTTGCCGACATGTTGATAAAACTGGGAATACCCTATGATTCAGGTGAGGCTGTTTTACAGGCCGAAGATATTATGTCTTTTATATCGCAGGAATCAAGAGAGGCTTCTGCGGCCCTGGCTGAAAAGCGTGGAAATTTTTCTTATTACAAAGAAAGCGCCTTTGATAACCCTTCAACTCCATATATGAGAAATGCTACAACCACCACAATTGCTCCAACAGGTACAATAAGTATTATTGCAGGCACATCCAGCGGCATTGAGCCTGTTTTCGCAGTAGCATATGTAAGGCGAGTGCTGGATGGAAAATCACTTCACGAGATGCATCCACTGTTTATTAAAAAGGCCAAAGCCGAAGGATTTTACAGCAAGGAGCTTGCAGAAGAAACAGCGAGAACCGGTTCTGTTCAACAAATAGATGCGGTTCCTGATCATATAAAAAGATTATTTAGAACAGCTCATGATATTTCTCCTGAGTGGCATATAAAGATGCAGGCTGCTTTTCAGAAATATACGGATAATGCTGTTTCAAAAACAGTGAACTTTCCTGCTGATGCCACAATAAATGATGTAGAAAAAGTATATAGCCTTGCTTACAGGAGCGGTTGTAAGGGCGTAACCATTTATAGAGATGGAAGCCGCAGCGGCCAGGCTATGAGTATCGGTAACGGAAAAGGTCTTTCTGTAAAAATTGCCCCCAGGCCCAGGCCGGAACGTACATATGGTGTTACAGAAAGAATAAGCACGGGCTGCGGAAAGCTTTACGTTACCATCAACTCAGACCAGAAAGGAATGTGTGAGGTTTTTGCTCAGATGGGAAAAACCGGCGGTTGCGCATCATCCCAGATAGAAGCCGCTGGCCGCTTGATTTCTCTTGCATTACGGTCAGGCGTAAAGATAGATGCTGTCATAAAGCAGCTTACAGGCATTCGGTGTCCCTCTCCTGCATGGCAAGATGGCAAAATGGTTCTTTCCTGTCCTGATGCAATTGCACAGGTTTTGAAGAAATTGACCAATTCTGATTTTGTTGAGAGAAAAACCATGCTGTGTGTATGCCCGGAATGCGGCGGGATAATGTCACATGAAGAGGGCTGCATAATTTGCCGTTCCTGTGGATTCACAAAATGCAGTTAAGTTCTGCTAAGCGGCACCCAAGCTACGATCTCAATATATTCGAGTCATTGCGAAAACCATGAAAGCACGCCATGAGGCTGCACGGTTTCCATTTTGTCTATTGTGCTCTGCCCCACAGTTCATGCTCCCAGTTATGGTATTGCAGATTTAAATTCTTCAAGGCGTACAAAAGCCCTGTTCAGGCTTTTCGAATTATTCCTTGCTGTATGCACATCCCAATTTTTCCTCACAAAACGGGTTAACCTGCCGTTGTAATCCGGCCCTTGCTTGCTGGTAGCGCCGTGTGGCGGAACCAGGTCCGCCCTCAATCGATTTGACTTTGATTTCCTTGCAAGCGATATTAGAAATTCTTTTGG
>JAJSZT010000011.1 GCA_030272815.1 Deltaproteobacteria bacterium | reverse complement strand
TGTTTTTTCAAAGACTCTTTTAGCATCCTTTAAGTCATCTATTAAAAAAAACTGTTCTTCGAAAGACCTTGTTTTTTCCATAGTTACCGGCTTATAAGCGTTCGGGATATCAGACGCCTCTATAATATCGCCTTCCACCATTATTGCCATCCTTTCAATAAGATTCTTCAACTCTCTGACATTTCCAGGCCACGAATAAGCGCGTATTACTTTAATTGCTTCCGCTGTCATGGTTTTTTTTGTACTTCGATTCTGTCTGGCACATTCATCAAGAAATGTTTCAATAAGTAAAGGAATATCTTCAGAACGCTCCCTTAAAGGTGGAACTTCAACAGGTATTACATTCAGCCTGTAATAAAGGTCTTCTCTGAAATTGCCCTTTTCAATCTCTTCCTCAAGATCCTTGTTGCTGGCAGCTATTACTCTTACATTAACGCTTAATATTCTGTCGCCTCCAACTCGCTGGAATTGCTGCTCCTGTAAAACACGAAGAATTTTAGCCTGAGTTTTCAAGCTCATATCACCTATTTCATCCAGAAATATAGTGCCATTGTTAGCTAATTCGAATTTGCCTCTTTTTTTTGAGGTTGCTCCTGAAAAAGCGCCCTTCTCGTGGCCGAAGAGCTCGCTCTCTATTGATTCCTCAGGAATTGCCGCACAATTTACAGCTATAAGAGGCTGATCAACCCTTGAACTCAACTGATGTATAGTACGCGCTACCAGTTCCTTTCCTGTGCCATTCTCGCCTGTTATTAAGATCCAGGTATCAGTAGGGGCTACAAGCTCTATCTGCTTTTTCAGTGTTACAGTTGGCGGACTATTGCCGGTTATTGAATGTTTTTCAATCGTCTTTTTGCGCAGATACCTGTTCTCTTCTTCAAGTCGTCTGAAATTAAGTGCATTATTAATTGTAACAATAACCTTATCTATGGAAAGCGGCTTTTCTATCAAGTCGTATGCTCCAAGCTTTGTTGCTTTTACGGCTGTTTCTATTGTCCCGTGACCGGTTATAATTATAACCGGAATAGTTGGATAATTTTTCTTTATTTCTTTTAAGGTTTCAATACCATCAATACCCGGCATCCATATGTCAAGCAGAACAAGATCAGGAGATCCTTCTTCAACTATCTTCAATCCCTCATATCCATTTGGGGCCGTTTCAATCTCAAATCCTTC
Source organism: Deltaproteobacteria bacterium (assembly GCA_030272815.1). GTDB lineage: Bacteria > Desulfobacterota > Desulfobacteria > Desulfobacterales > ETH-SRB1 > B13-G4. The sequence continues at coordinate 68,562 of JAJSZT010000011.1, read as the reverse complement.
ATCAGCAAGCAGGCCGCTTAAAGATTGAAGTATGGAAGGCTCATCATCAACAATTAAAATAGATGGAAACATTTGGTATAGCTCCTTAGGCTGGTAGTTCTATTACAATTTTAGCCCCCCTGGGCTGGTTGTCCTGTATGCGTATCATTCCATTATGATCAGCGATTATCGTGCTGACAATTGTTAGCCCTAAACCCATTCCAGCTTTTTTGGTTGAAAAATAAGGTTCAAAGAGGCGTGTTTTATCTTCATCAGAAATACCTGCCCCATCATCAGCAACCTCTATTCTCACCATCTTTAATATAGGGTCATGAGTCAAAGTTATAACAATATTGCCCTGTTTCTTAATTGCAACTATTGCATTGTCAACCAGATTAATCATAGCTTGCTTTATTTGCTGACGATCAAGATTAATACGCGGGATCTTATCTGAAATTATAACCTTGAAATTAATGTTTTGATGACTTTCTTTGTAAAGTGCTACAGACTCTTCGATTATTGGCGGCAATTCACAAGGTTCAGGATTCGCCGTTGGGAATCTTGCAAAAGCAGAAAATTCATTTACCAGATTTCGAATCATATCAACATGGTCAATTATCATCTGAGTACATTCCTCAAAAATCGGTTCATTTATCTTTTCCGAATATTTCCGTTTAAGTCTTTGGGCCGAAAGCGTTATCGGAGTTAGAGGGTTTTTTACTTCATGGGCAATCCTGCGAGCAACTTCACGCCACGCTACCATTCGCTGCGCTTTCTCCAAGTCAGTCAAATCATCAAAGACCATAACTATACCCATATGGTTTCCAGAATCATCTTTGAGTTCATTAACATGTATCATAAAGCTGCGTGGCCTACCTTCTATTGTAAGTTTTAAAGGAAGCTCGACATGATCTTCATGATAACTGGTAAGATTTTCTATCAGTTCTATTGCAACGTCAAGATATCGTCCTTTTAACAGCTTTTTATAGCTTTTGTTTAATATGTCCCCAGATTTAAGATTCAGCATCTTTTCAGCAGACTTGTTAATTGTAGTAATAAATCCATTGGCTCCCAGAGTTATTACACCAGCAGAAACATTCTTTAAGACAATTTCGATGTACTGCCGTCTTTCTTCAATTTCCACATTCTGCTCACGAAGCATTCGTGCAGAGAATTCCAGTTGTTCTCTGCTGCTTCTGAGATCCCTTGTCATCTTATTAAATGAATCAACAAGACTTCTTATTTCATCATCAGCAACGGCACCTATGATTACACTTAAATCTCCTTCCGCAACCCTTCGGGTGCCTTCAGCAAGCTCCATAATTGGTATTGTAATTGTCTTCGCCAGATAAAAACCAAACCATACTGCACAAAAGACAACAAGCAACGCCACTATTGAAAGATTTATATAATAGGTAACCTGAATAGGTCCTTTTAATAATTTTATCTGCTGGTATTCCTCGAAACCTCTTGAAATAGAAGCCATATTTTCTGAAAGATCCGAAGGAATAAGAATATTCAATACAACAAATGCCTCAGCATCTTTATGTTTGACTCCAAAAGGGACCGTCCCGATAGTTCTTATTAACTCACCCGTATTAATGTTTTCAAAAACCGATATTACTTTTTTTGACTCAAAGTCTTTCTGGAGGTTATCTGCTGAAACAAGACTAAGATGTTCATCCTCTGGTCCCTGGACTATGGCAAATGTAGTACGTTCTGAATTTATGTTATAAACTTCTACAGCATGGAAATTGAATGCCCGTTGGACTACCTGGATGTAATGGGAAAGAGAACTTCTATTTTTAGGATCTAAAAATTGCTTAGTCTTAATCTGGTATGATATTTTTTCCATGAAAAACTGATTATTTTCCTCTGCATGTTTATAAACACTTCTTCCAACAAGCAGTGAATTTTCAAGAGCTTGCTCGACAGGCACGTTAAACCAGAACTCAATGCTGGTTGTAATAAAATTGATCGAAAAGAAAAACAAAACAATGGTCGGCAGAAGGGTAAGGGCTATAAATGCAACAACAAGCCTCGTGCGGAGCTTTGCTCCCATGACTTTACGCTTTCTATCAAAAAAAAGCTTTACTAAATTCCTGAATACAAGGAATATCAGTAAGATAAGCAAAAGCAGATTAATATTGATCAGAATGAACATCAGGATTGTGTTGGAAATTGGGATATCAGCTCCAAAATGAACAATCCTGCTTTCAGCAAAAGTCAAAACTGCAACAATGGCAATTATGACAACAATCAAAATGCCTTCTCTTTTACGCCTTTTTCTTTCATCTTCTGAAATAAAGGATTTAAGCTTTTTAAATCTGTTCTTACGCATAATAATTTTGGAAAGAATTCTCGGACAGGCTCCTAGTAGATGAAATCTGTTGTATGCCAATCGGTTTTAAAGTCCTTTAGTGAAACATAATGCAGATAAAAAGGAAGGGTAAGTTTGCCACGCTCGGCTTTAGCTCTAATTTGATATTTCCCGCCTTTTTTTAGTTTGGCAAGCGGAACAATTTTTAAGCCATCAACTTGTGCCATCAACTTCTGAGCCTCTTCGAAAGATTTTGTTACAAAATGTTCTCCACTTTCTGATGAACGCGTTATAATAAATTCTTTTTTTAAATTATCATATTTAATTGTATGAGTTGTAGTTATATCGGCTATTTTATTATCAAACCAAAAATTCTTAACTTGATAAAGACTAGTAAAAAACGTAAAAGTCGCCGGCACTCCGTTTAAGATGGCTTTTTTCGTGTCATCTTTAAAAGCCCCCTCAACATTTAAATAAAGAAGAAGATGGTCGCGTGTATTTGTTACTATCATGTTGGCTATTCTTGCATTCTGATCCTGAGCAAAAGCCAAATTTTGTAACATGAAAATTATAGCAAAGAAAATAATCCAAACTTTTCGATTAATTAATATAAGCATATATGTAACTACTCAGGTTCACGGTTCACGGTTTACGGTTCACGGTTGGTTGTATGTAACCGTGAACCGAGTAGTTACAATATAGGATACACAATTAAATGGCAAGTGATTTTGATTGAGGCAATTCATTAATATCATGGATTATGCGTGTTTCCCATGACTTCTTGTTTTCGAAGAATTTTTTCAGAAAAGCATGATTGAAGGAATGGCCGGATTTGTTTACTATAACATGGCCTAAAACCGGCATGCCAAGAAGAGAAAAATCGCCTATGCAGTCGAGAATTTTATGTCTTACGAACTCATCCGGAAAGCGCAAACCATCTTTGTTTAATATGTCTTTTTCGTCAAGCACTATGACATTATCCAGCGAACCTCCGCGCGCAAAGCCATACTTTTTCAAGTATTCAATTTCTTGAAGAAAACCAAAAGTTCTGGCTCTGCATATTTCTTTTTCAAAAACTTGATCTGACACATCTATGGAATATGACTGTTCTCTTATTAGCGGATGATCATAATATATTGTACATGTGATTTTAAATTTTGATGCCGGATAAACACCAACGAATTTTCCATCTTCTTTAAGTTCAATAGGCTCCTTTACAATAAAAAAATACTTTGGGCCAAGCTGTTCCTCTAATCCTGCGGTTTTTATATATGAAATAAAAGGGCCGGCGCTTCCATCCATTATCGGGAGTTCATAGGCATCGAGTTCAACAATTGCATTATCAATTGAAAAGCCGGCAAAAGTGGCCATAAGATGCTCTATTGTTGAGACAATAAAACCATCATAACCTATGACCGTTGCAAGACTTGTATCCACAACCATATTAAAATGAGCGGAAACGCTTGGTTTATCAGTGAGATCAGTTCTCACAAATTTAATTCCATGATTAACAGGTGCCGGCTTAATTGTCAGATTAACTTTTTTCCCTGAGTGTACACCTATGCCTGAAAAACCGACTGGCTTTGAAATTGTTCTTTGTCGAAAATGCATCAATTATAGATGTCTCCTAAAAATTATAGTCCGAATTTTTTTGAATTAATAATATAACCATAAAATAAAATCAATCCACCAATATCACTTATTAATAATAGCTCTTGTTGCATTGTTTTGACAATAAAGATATAAAATAAGATATAAAATGATTGTTCTATATAAAACTATTTGTTATTATTAATAAGTTTTGGAACCTAACTTAGGGGAGGAAAGATTGCTTGCAAAAATTTTAAGCAGCGCTGTTATCGGGATAGATGCATACCTGATTGAAGTTGAGGTTGATATAATGCCAGGTCTCCCTACTTTTACCACTGTGGGACTTCCTGAGGCTTCTGTAAAAGAAAGCAAAGAGAGGGTTAAATCCGCTATTAACAATTCAGGCTTCATTTTTCCTGATGACAGGATAACTGTCAATTTAGCCCCGGCAAATATTAAAAAGGAGGGTACGGGTTTTGATTTGCCTATAGCATTAGGCATATTAGCCGCAACCAACATTATTCCCCAGAAAATTAGTTCCAACTACCTCATTTTAGGCGAACTCTCATTGGATGGTCGTATTAAAGCTGTAAAAGGCTCACTTCCCATGGCTATAGCGGCAAAAACAGCACACTATGAAGGGATAATTGTTCCTTACGATAATGGAAGGGAAGCATCTGTAGTAAAAGGAATTTCAGTTTATCCTGTAAAAACCCTATCTCAGGTAGTAAATTTTTTCCGCGGATTCTCTCAAATTCCAGCCGAAGTAACAGATATTTCTGCTATATTTGACAGAAATGACAAATTTGATGTGGATTTTTCCGAGGTAAAGGGCCAGGAGCATGTAAAAAGGGCATTGGAAGTTGCGGCAGCAGGCGGCCACAATCTTATCATGATCGGGCCTCCAGGAGCAGGCAAGACTATGCTGGCAAAACGCCTTGCCAGCATACTACCTCCAATAACATTTGACGAATCCATTGAAACCACAAAAATATTTTCTGTAGTTGGAATGCTTGCAAAAGGCCAGGCACTTATTACAAAAAGGCCTTTCAGGTCCCCTCATCATACAGTATCAGATGCAGGTTTAATAGGCGGCGGTCAGGTTCCAAGGCCAGGAGAGGTCAGTCTGGCGCACAATGGAGTACTTTTTCTGGATGAACTCTCGGAATTTAAAAAGCATGTATTAGAAGTTCTTCGACAGCCCTTAGAAGATCAAACAGTAACTATTTCACGCGCTTCTTCAACAATTACCTATCCTTCAAGTTTTATGCTGGTTGCTGCAATGAACCCATGCCCATGCGGCTATTTTTCTGATCCCAAGCATGAATGCAGGTGTTCGTATCAGCAGATCCACAGGTATAGATCAAAGATCTCAGGACCTCTTATGGACAGGATAGATATTCATGTGGAAGTTCCTGCCGTACCATACAGGGATCTTATGGAAAAATTCAATTCAGAGTCATCTGAAAATATCAGAAACCGGGTTTCAGCGGCACGCGAACTTCAGTCTCAAAGATTTGCAAGATCAAAAATATACTGCAACGCTCAGATGAACTCTCGCCATATAAAAAAATATTGTAAAATCGATGATGCATCTTGCAGCCTTCTGGAATCAGCCATAGATAAACTTGGCCTTTCCGCCCGAGCATACAACCGCATACTTAAAATTGCCAGAACTATTGCAGATCTTGAAGCCGAAAACCATATAAAGATTGACCACATTTCCGAGGCGATTCAATACAGGAGTCTGGACAGAAGTAAACACCTGACGTAACGGTTCACGATTCACGGTTGCTTTAAGTTGCCGCATATGCCTTATTGTCCCTCATATTTATTTAGAGATCGTTTGATATTATTAGAAGTTATGATATTATAAAAATTTACAAACTCATTTTTATGTAATAGCTTGATGAAATAAACCGACCGCAGATATATTTTTAATAAGCTAAACCGTTACGAGTTTGTAACTTTCTGTATTAATAAAATATTACAGGTTGGAGATGAATAAATCTGATTTGGAGATAGGATTTTCTTTATAATGATATTATATTTTAAAAGATGTTTTAAGGGGTAGATTGTATATGAAAGAAGGAACGGTTAAATGGTATAGTGAGAAAAAAGGCTATGGTTTTATTGAAACCGAAAACGATGGGGATATTTTTATGCACAGCAAGAGTATCAAAGACCATGGCTTTTTTGCGTTGCAAAAATCCGATAGAGTAACATTTGAAATAAAGGAAACACGTCACGGATTACAGGCAGCCAATGTTAGAATAGTAAAATAAATTCTTTTGGGGAAAACTTAACAATCTTGATTTATTTTTTTAAAGCGCGTCTTTGATGGCGTACTGGTTTCGTTCTTAGGGAAAGATCTATTTGTCAAAGTGGCAATAACCTGAAGTTTGGAACCATTAGATTTTTTGAAAGGAGATTTTCACTATGGCTAATGGAATTGTGAAATGGTTCAGTAACCAAAAAGGTTTTGGATTCATTGAACAGGAAGATGGTCCGGATGTATTTGTTCATCATTCAGCAATCAACGCATCTGGTTTTAAATCCCTTAATGAAGGTGATCGAGTTACATTTGACATCGAGCAAGGGCAAAAGGGTCCTGCCGCCGTAAATGTAAGAGTAGTTTAGCTGAATATTTTATAACAAAAAAGGGCACTCCATCAAATTAGCGTGGAGTGCCTTTTTTGTTGAAGGATTTTTTATGTTTGAAGTTTTTGATCTGTTCAGAAAGAGCAAGATCGGTGACCGCATTTCGCCCGATAAAAGCATATTTAAACGAAAGTATGAATGTTTTAGAAGACTACTGATTTCAAACAATCGGGCTCTTGAAATAATCACCGATCTTGAGCATGTCTTTTACAGGGACAAGCCTTTTACCCTGGCCTATGTGCTTGTCCGGTCTGAAATATTGATAGGCGAAGTTTACAGTATTGTTGAAGATCTGAACGCACTCTCAGGGGGAGAATATCCACAACTCTTTAATGCTGCTGAAAAAATAGGCGCCGCCATCCTTAAAGATTTAGAACAAAAGAAAAAAATCGATAAAACAAACCTGGTTCTTCCACTCGAGATGCTAAGCAGGGACAACATGGCTGAAGTCGGCGGCAAGGCAGCCAATTTAGGTGAAGTATATAACAGGGTCAGCCTTCCCGTGCCGCAGGGTTTTGCGGTGACAGCTTATGCTTGCCAGCACTTTCTTGATCATAACGATCTTTCAAAATTGATAGACAACAAATTGAGAGGTCTCGATGTCAATGATACCGGGACACTTCTGAAAATCAGCCCGGAAATTCAGTCTCTTATATTGAATGCTGAACTGCCGGATGATCTAAAAAGAGAATTGCGCAATGCAGCCATTGAACTTAAGCATAAATCAGGATCAGATATAAGACTCGCGGTCAGAAGCAGCGCAACCAGTGAAGATTCTGAGGCCAGTTTTGCCGGCCAGCACTCCACAGTTTTAAACGTAACCGAAAAAAATCTCATACATGCATACAAAGAAGTTGTGTCAAGCACCTTTAACTCAAGGGCTCTTTTCTACCGCCGCAGCAGGGGATATCTGGATCAGGATGTAATCATGAGCGTGGCCTGTATAATAATGGTAGACGCTCAAGTCAGCGGGGTTATGTACACTGTTGACCCGAATGACAGCCGCAATGCAGTAATTATGATCAGTGCCGTATGGGGATTAGGGGTCAGCGCAGTGGATGGTTCAACTGACACCGACTTTTACCAGTTTAATAAACAGAACAGGCAGATTGAAAAATCAAAAATCGCCACCAAAGGAACCATTTGCAAAACCGATGCAGAAGGAGGAACAAAGGATGAAGCTGTAGCCGATGACTTGAAGGACAAAGCGTGTCTTGAGCCTGAACAGATAAAGACTCTGGTTGACTATGGTTTAAAACTGGAAAGTCACTATGGCGTTGCTCTGGACATCGAGTGGGCCATAGACAAGCAAAACAGGCTCTACATATTACAGGCGCGGCCTTTGAAGAAGTCATTAAAGTTTATTTCCGTAGAAACGCAGACAACATCTCCGGATGTCTCTGAAAAAGAGCTTACTGATCACCCTGTCCTGATTAAAGGCGGCGCTTCAGCTTCAGAGGGGACAGCCTCAGGTCTTGCCTATGTTTTGAAATCAGATCACAATCTTTATGATATACCCGAAGGCGCCATTTTGATAGCCCATCAAACATCACCCCGCTATGTTCCGGTAATGGGACGCGCCAGGGCAATTATTACCGATGTGGGAAGTGTTACAGGACACATGGCTTCTGTGGCCAGAGAATTTCAAATACCCACACTTGTAGGAACACATAATGCCACCTCTGTAATTGAACATAGCGACGAGATTACAGTCGATGCCACCAGCAGAGTTGTTTATAAAGGAAGGGCAGAAAAACTTTTAAAGGAAAAAAAGGCTGTCAATCCAATGAAGGGAAGCCCAACATACAAGGCGGCCCAGGCAGCCCTGAAGAAGATTGCGCCATTGAATCTTTTAGATCCCAAACAGGATAATTTTAATCCGGATTCCTGCCGGACAATCCACGATATAATCCGTTTTGCACATGAGATGTCAATGCGTAAAATGTTCTGGATCAGTGATGATATTAAATCTAAAGAAAATATCGCTATCCGCCTTTATAGCTCTTTACCTCTAAGCATTTACGTCGTTGACCTGGGAGGCGGGCTCTCGATTCGTCCTGAAGCGCGCGAAGCGCAAAAAGAAGATGTAATTTCCGTACCTTTCAAAGCATTGCTAAATGGAATGACTCACAAAGACATAGAGTGGTCCGGCGATATAGGAATAAACTGGGGCGGGTTTGCTTCTATTGTTGCAGAATCGGTATTTCGGGACCCATTAAAAGAAGGCCGCATGGGAGGGCCAAATTACGCCGTCATTTCAGGCGAATACTTAAATCTTAACTCGCGTCTGGGATATCACTTCGCAACCGTTGATACATATTGCGGCCCTGTCGTAAATGATAACTACATAACCTTTTATTTCAAAGGAGGAGCTGCCGACATAGGCAGGAGGTCCAGAAGGGCAACTCTCATCACATTAATTCTCAAAAAGCTGTTGTTCAAGGTAGAGCAAAAAGGCGATATGGTCAGGGGCGAATTAAAAAAGTTTGATCAGGCTCTTATTGAGGAAAAACTGGACATGATAGGCAGGTTGCTCGGATCTGTCCGCCTTCTGGACATGGTACTGTCTGATGACGGCCAGATAGACTGGTATGTGGAGGAGTTTTTTAAGGGTAATTATACTTTCGCAGCCAACCGTTAAGTGATTCGTGAATTTGTTTTTTTAGTTCAAGACTTCCTGAACCTGAAATTATAAATTTATATGGCAAATTTAAATCATAAATCCCTTTTAAAAACAGCCCGGCGTTTTCCTTTCTCTGTATTTCATCAATAAAGACAAATCCTTTTTTTTTGCCGAGTTCCAGCTCAACCTTATTGATTAGCGCCTGTTGCGACTCAAAATGAGGCCTGTCCCATTCAATATCAAGGTTTAAGTATAAGGTTTTTTCACTTTTTTGGACCAGGCGCTCTTGCAGCATTTACATAAGGGTGGTTTTGCCGGATTGACGCGGGCCGGTGATTATGCTGAATTCCTTTTTGGGGAAATGCTTGATCAGGGCTGAAAATAATTTTCTTTCAATCATAGTTGAATTATAACCCGATATTTATGAAAGTCAATATTAATTTATATCGGGTAAAATAGAAGAACATTAAAGAATTCATATCTCAACAGCCCTTATCTTTACTTTTTTTAAAATTAAATTGTTAATCGTTTCAATATGTTTAAGGGGCAACCTGGGGATGGGCTGATGGGGTCTGATTTAAGATGCTATCCACTTTCTGATACTTGGAACAACATCCTTTTCCCATCTGTTTGTAACACGCAGGCTTATAAAGTGTTTATAAAGATTGTTCATTAAAACAAAAATCTTTTCATAAAGAAAAACCTTTTCAAGTAAAATCCCTTCAATATCCTCTTTGGTTTCAACAGGTCCTGTTTCCGGTGTTTTAAGGCTTGAAATATTAAGGCTCTCACCTTTTATATTAAAGCGCCATTCATTATTGCCTGCTTTGTAGATAAGATTGAGTTCGGTTACAACCGCTCCTTTTTGCAGGGAGAGGATTCCTTCTTCAAGACCGGCCTTATCACCTTTTATGGTAATGCTTTCAGTTGAATCGTTTTTATTGTTTTCAAGCACAATACAATTTCCAATATCAAGGGATACAAGTTCTTTGTCTGATTCTTTCAGTATCTCCTGCTGGTTTTCCATGACGAACCACAGCCAGGTGAGAAATTCATAACCTAAAAATTTATATTGATTGTAAGATACGGCTACATCAAGCATGTGCTACTCCGTGAATTTTGTGGGCGAAAGTTGTAATAAAAGATCTCGATCAGCATCTGAAAGGCCGGACATAAGATCGGCAGTAGTGTATGGGAAAAGCCTGACAAGGCTGAGCCTGAATGATTTTGAAAACAGTGTTTCAAGTTCTTCATTGGCAGCTTTCAGGTTTGAGAAAAACCACAGCCATGATTCTTCCATGTTCCAGATCAGATCATAAATATTGGGCGTGGCTGGAATGCGAAGGCTGAGAACATCAATCACATGATCTTTTATGGACTTTTTTTCGTTTCTTGATAAATATTTCCGGCCGCTTTTCTCAAGTTGTCTGGCCATTTCAATGGCATAGTGTTTTTGTATGACTTTGGGCGGTATTGATTTCCTGTCCAGTCTCATTGAAAAAACCAGATATGGACCGATTACAAAGGAGGAGCCTTCAAAATCAGGGATATAAGGATTTTCAAATGATGTCCATCCGACAATCTTTTCCAGGTGATTATCATCTATTTCCTGGATGGCATTTTGTGTAAGGCCGTTATAAACTTTTTCAAGAACAGGTTTTTCAAGATTGCTTTTAACTTTATAACGCGTAACAGATACTGAAGAAGATAATATACCCATAATTCCCCTATTTCTTAAAATGGCAAAAGACAAAAAAAGGTTTCGGCCTTAAATTACCGAAACCCTATATTTTCCAATTTCCCATCATTTAGTCAATTTTGGAAAAAAAGTCTCACACGATTCTCACACGAAAAATTACCCTTTTCTTTTTGTTTATTCAACTATAGACTTTCAGATAATTAATTTCACAAGGCCAGAAGGAGGAAGGCGTATTAGTTATACGTCGACGACTGATAACACAGTGAAATTATTTATCTGAAAGTCTATATAGAGTTAATTTTTTTATGATTGGTAAAGATCATGAATTTAAATCTGAAGATGAAAATAGTCAAAGCAAATGTGGAAAAACCATTCTGCGCGATGTCCTCTATCAAGTCCTGATTTCATTCAAACCGACTTCGCCTGTTGCAAGATTGAACCAGAGTGTTATATGTTTTTGCTGTTCCTTCAATCTGTTTTTGGTTCTACTACTCTAATCATATGAAGAGTGTCAAGCGTAATTTAATCAAAACCTTTATCATTTCTCTTAAACAGGTCATCAATAAATCGGGCGTTCTTCCTTGTTTTTGGCAAATTCGCTTTTATTTCAGTAAAATAGATAATATTGCCACCTCTTTTAGAAAATATGGTTTATTTAAGATATTTTATGTTTAATACAATAATCACAGATAGTTACTTGACATAGTTTATCCAAACTCACTATTTGAAGGTCTTATAGTTAATTTGTCTCATAGAATCCTTATACTATAAGGCTTTAAGACAAATCAAAATTATTTAGCGCAACATTTAAGAATTAGTTATATGGGTTTCATGAAGGTCAGGGAATGAAGCCAAGATTAATCCAGATAAATTGACTATATGATAAAAATTTAACGGCGAAGTTTATTGTAAGTTGGGAAGCATGAAACTTCAAAACTTGACTATCGAGGGAGTGTAAACTTTGGCAAGGAGGATTCATTAGGATGCCATCTTCAACCAACTTTGGCATACACAAGATATTGTGGCGATAAAAAAATCGATTGATCTGTAATTATCCTGCTGATATGTTACGAATATTACAACATTGTGATATGGTAATTTATTTAAGATATTGGCAAGGTATCAAAGGTTTTGACAAGTCCGAATTTCGTTTGGTATTCTTAATGTATTTGTAGTGCGACGAGAAGTTGCGTATTTTGACGGATAACATTACAATGGTATTGATATCCAGTCCCGTATAATCACTTGTGGGCCTTACAATATTTAAGGAGAGAAAATGATTTTCAGTGAAAAGTTTATAAATTCAATCGATAATGACCCAGCAGGGGCTATTGTTGAAGCCTGTGATACAGTTAACAATTTCCTTGACCAATATAAGAATGAGCAGGAATGGTTTCAGAAGGAACACGAGGCTCTTTTAGAGACCGCCGCATTGATTGAGGTTATCATTGAAAATAATAGTTTCCATTGCGATTATTCCGCTCCGCCCCCATCTGGTGATATAAACTAAAATTGTAAGGAATTTTCAAAATATATTAATGATATAAGAGACTCATTCCAAGGACAAGTAGCTGAATTAAAAATTCTATCATATAAAAATCGTTTTAAGACTGCCTTTAAATCTTCATTTGCCTATGAATTTTCTCAGGGTGATTTAAATAGGATACAAGTGTTAGTGAACGAGATCCGCTCTCATATCACAGAATCAAGTAGCCTAGAGCCAGCGCACAAAAGAAGACTATTAAGTAGATTAGAAAAATTACAATTAGAGCTCCATAAGAGAGTTTCTGACCTTGATAGGTTCTGGGGAATGGTCGGAGACGCTGGGGTCGTGTTGGGCAAGCTAGGCTCTGATGCAAAACCTATAGTTGATAGAGTCAGAGAAATCTCTGAAATTGTATGGCGCACACAAGCACGAGCAGAGGAGTTATCTAGTGATTTCCCAAGCCCTCTTATTGAGCACCATAAAACCCATAACAAGGCTAATTCAGCCGACGTAAAAAGCCGCGCGGCTGATTAGCAGCGTTAAAGATACCTGCTATATATTACAAAATGCATAATACTTTTGATTTCAAATAAATACCACAACCTCACATTTCATGGGAACTCCATCTTAATGCAGATCAGCCAACACAATATCTTGTGTATGAATTTTAGAGCCGTTGGCAAAAGCCGAGCAGAACTCCTGCTATGTATATTTACCTGATATCATGAAGAAAAGATCAATATTGACTTGGGGTCCACTTCATTACAAGAAACTCGCTCAAGGAATCTCATCGCTTCTGTCAAAAATTTCCAGTTTAAAATTAAATCCTTCATAGGTCATCAGCATTCTACCAAATTCATCCCATTTGATTTCTTTACCATCGATCACAATTAACGGCTGGTGTCCATAATCATCATTGGACTCAAGATTACTATCAATTTTTGCTCGAACAACATTACCTTTTGAAATCCGCCAGCTATTGGTCGTGTCGCTCCTTTGTAAATGTTTCCTACTTAAAGCTCTCCGCATCCGTTCAAACAGTTTTCCAAACAATTTAAAGATTTCATTATCTATGTCACCGATGATGCTGAATTCATATCCTCCAGGGTGTCCGTCTTTGATTTCAAAAGATTCTATTCCAACTCGATCACCGAGATGCTGCACTGTGAAATAGAATTTATGCTCAACACTTTCAGTATCTTTCAAAATGATTGGTTCAAATTCAACATGCTCAAAATCAGTGTCACTGTATTCAGCGAGCCTTTTATTATAGCACTTGATACAGGAACAGGTTAGTTTCTTTTCTGATGATAGATATATCGTATTGTAACTGGGTACATTCTCGCCACAGAATTTACATTTTTCTTGTTTTATGTTGGAATCCATCGGTTCTCCCTGAAATTTTGCCGTTAATAAATCATCTATAGTTCCAAAACCACATAGAAAAGTCTTCAAGCAATTGAAAGTTATTTGAATCTTTATCAACCGCTTTTAATTCCGCCAATGGAAGAGCAAATTTTTTCTTATCTGAAATACGTTTAACGTTCACCAATATACTTTCATCATAATCATATTCTTCAAGACTCAGAATCTGGTATTTATCAGTGTATGAAGGATTTTTCTTCTTAAGTTTTTCATATTCTTTTTGGTCTCCTGGTCCGAAAACATAGTATTCTTCCCATCTGAAATCTTGCATACCGGTGACCAGTTCAGAAAAATCAAGATGGTCATTTAAATAATCAAAATATTTTTCCAAATTTTCATTGTCGACTTCCATATCTTCTTCATTAACGACATTTAGAATTTTCATTACTCGGGCGATATTCTCATCGACTTCATCTATGTCATTGGTATCATCTATTTCAGTTACAGGATTTTTAGTTGTCTTTTGAACATTAACTACAACTTTTTTCTTTTTTGTTTTTTTCTTCTTTTTTGATTTTTTACCCATGATTATTTTTTAGCTCTCCTTGCAAGAAAGGTCGAATCATCTCCTGTGTGGAATCTAAACTCACCTTCAATTGTATCTGAATCCTTGAATTTTATCCAACCACAACCATTTGCTGGATCATTTTCATCATTGCCGGCCAAGGAGAATTCAAATCGGTCACCATCGGTTTGTTTGGTTATCTTTCCATCAATTTCACCATACACAAAACCAAATTGGAATTCACCATTACCATTTTTATCAACTTGAATGTAGGCCTGAACTTCCTCGTTAAAGTAATCCTTATCCCACATCTCCATTTCGTATATATGCCAACGTCTGTTGACTTTTATTTTCGCTCCTTAGAATTAACGGCGATTTTTCTTTTTTGAAGCCTTTGCTTGTTTCCGCTTCTTTTTCTTAGCTTTCTTTTTATTCTTTTGAGATTTACTGGATGTTTGTTCATTATCAGAGGGATAGAAATCATCCTTTAAATCGGTTGATGATGAAAAAAATTTTGATTCCCCAAGCAATGGTTTGAACCCCAGGCCAAGCCCTGGGCCCTGTTCCGCAGCAGGCTGCGGGGAATCAGATCCAATGTTAGGATTGAAACAGGCCCACCAGGACATACTACCATGAATATCATCTAAACTGTGTCGTTCAAGATCAATTTTTAATCTTTCAAGACACTTATTTTTACCGAGCTTCAGAGCATCTTCAAATTCACTGTATGGAATCATCCCTGGCATAATTAGCTCATCATCATACGCCTGCTTGATTATTTCTATGATCTCTTCTGGATATAAATTACATACAATAATAGCCATAAGACCCCAGAAATCAGAAACCTCATCTGTTTCTTGCCCGGTAAATAACGTTCCAAAAAATGTTACAACATCTTCTCTTGAAACATATCCTTCAACAACAGCATAAGCTAAAGCCTCGCAAGCGGATATTCTACAAAAATCATCAGCCTCTTTGTTCAAAATTAACGACTTAATCAATTCAATAGAGCCACCACAGGTATTTAATAAAATAACGGGAAGGTTTGACGTGGTAATATCACCGAATAGTTTATCTGGTAAATCATCTGGAAGGCTAAAGAGATCAAAAATGACTTTATGGGATGCAAACTCTTTAAAATGTCCCAACAACATTACCGCATACATATTGTCGTTTAAATTTTCATCTGAAGCATATTTTTCAGGATCAGCAAGAACTGTTTCAAGAATCTTTATCAGGTGGGGAGTGATCTCTTCCTTGAAATTAACGGCAGCATCTATTTGTTCTCTTTTGTAAACACCATCAAATATCCTGAAAGATTCGAGTATCTCTGTAATTGTATATTCTTTATCGACCTCAGAATCATTTTTCTTATCGATATTAACGACAAACAGGTCAGGTTCTCCGTAATTAAAAGGACTATCATATGGTTCGACTGTGTATGTTAATCCTTCTACATGCTTGAATCGTTTTAATGCTTCCGGTTCCATAGCGAACTCACCACATGAACACCCATAGTCATCTAAAATATCGTTTAATTTAATTGTATCGATTCTGTAATCCTTTATATTGAAACTTGCTCCTTCAAGGAATTCTTTCAAAAATTCTGGTGAATCAGCAATGTAACATGCATTTTCATTATATTCATAGCATTCTTCAAATAATATGAACGCACTATATCCAATTATTGGATTATCCTTATTTTCCATTTGATGTCCCTTAATTCACATTTCTTGGTAAAAACGGTAAAATTACACTTCAATTCGATCTCTGATGATCGCAACCAATGTTTCCAGCTTGGTTTCATCCAATTTTATTAAGAAGTTAAAAGCCATTAGCCATTAGCTAAGAGCTAAGAGCCCGCACCAAAGGTGCGCTATTTAAACCTGTTCTGAATAAAATGTCATCAAGTAGTTATAGTCGCCGATGTCAGCGACTTTCGTTTTTGTAAAAGCATATTCTGTAACCATCTTTTCTACTTCATCTTCAGATAATCGAATACCAATTGGTGGCCCCGGTGGTCCTTCAATCTTTTTAAATTCAATAACGGCGAAACATCCTCCTGGTCTGAGTAAGGTTTTAATTTCTCTCAAAACAGGGTCAGTTTGATTTGCTTCTTCAAAATCATGCAATACAGTCGCCATCAAACACAAATCTACACTGTAATCATCTATATCTATTTGTTCAGTCGTATCAGCAAGAAGGGGCATGATGTTGGTTATGCTTTGTTTTTCGATCTGCTCCTCCAAAAGTAATAGACCATCTTTCCAGAGGTCTACAGCGTAAACCAATCCTTCATCGCCAACGATTCTGGAAAGAAATATAGAGTAAGCCCCCTTACCACAGGCTAAATCAAGTACAACGGAACCTGATTTCAATGGTAATATTTCTGCCAACTTTTTTGGATCAATTAATTCAAAGCTGCTTTTACCAGCGCCTTTGGGTTTCTTTTGATTATCATTCATATCGTAAAACTCCACTTCTACTAAAAATGATGAGCATCGATCAAACCCGTTTCTTCAAGCTTAATCAACAAATCCATTCGGTTCTGGGATAAAAACTTCAACCTCCGCCGTTCATGCGGTTTGACAAGACCAACTTCCAAAGCAATTTTAGGTAGTCCCTAAAAAACAGTGCGGGTCAATAATTTCAATGAGTTACATATCATATATTTTGGCAGCACATAGCTAAAAATCAGGTGTTTACAAAGTAAAATAGGGCAGTATTCCCAAAACTGCACTGTTTTGCAAGGACTACCCATCTCTGCAGGAAAAGGAAATTCCAGGATCTGCTGCTGACCCCGTGAACGGTTACCTATTTACATTGCCTGGAATGAGGCGTGTGAGGCAATATCTGTTTATGAAAAAGCCAGAACAAATTCTCATACAGAATAAAAAAGCCTTTCAAGGTGTACTCTTGAAAAGCTTTTTAATATTTTGATTTAATTTACTTTTAATTGGTGGGCCGTGAAGGAATCGAACCTTCAACCTACTGATTAAGAGTCAGGTGCTCTGCCTGGTTGAGCTAACGGCCCAGTGAGACCCTTAAACTTGAACAAAATTGAACATTTTTCAAAGGTCTTATTTATTAATGACTGAAAACAAAAACAAAAAATTTTTTAACAAATTTAATAATCACTGTCAATTTTTTTTAATTTTTTTTACGAGTTCATCTTTCTTGACCTATTAAAACGTATCTGATATTTTTGTAAAAATTTAGCCTTTTGAAAAAGAATCTGACAGGATAACAGGATAAACAAGATTTGTAAGTGTTCACGGAACATTGAAATTAGAAATTAGAAATTTGGCCTTCATGCTTTTGTACTGTTCTTCCCAATTTCAAGTTTCAAGTTTCAAGCCGTGAACGGCTACAATAATTTAAATCCTGAATATCTTGTAAATCCTGTCCAAAAAATAATATTTAAAAGCGCTAAAGTGTTACATATTTTTTAATTTAGGTATAAAGGGTATGGTGCAAATTTTTAAAGGAAAGGATGCTGAATAATGAATCGTGAAAATTCTAATAAGCTTTTTAACAGGGCTATTAATGTAATCCCAGGTGGTGTTAACAGTCCGGTACGTGCTTGCAAGTCCGTAGGATCCGAACCTGTATTTATTGATCATGCAGAAGGATGTATGATTTATGATGCAGACGGCAACGGTTTTATCGACTACATTGGTTCTTGGGGTCCAATGATACTTGGGCACAGGCATTCGGCGGTCATTAAGGCTATTGCATCTGTCCTGAATCGCGGTACAAGTTTTGGAGCGCCTACAGATCTTGAAATAGTACTGGCTGAAATGGTTATAGATGCGGTTCCTTCTGTTGATATGGTTCGTATGGTTAATTCCGGCACAGAGGCTACAATGAGCGCTATAAGGCTTGCCCGGGGGGTAACCGGTCGTGACGCAATAATTAAATTTGATGGATGTTATCACGGTCATGCAGACACCCTTCTTGTTGAGGCAGGATCAGGCGTTGCCACATTAGGCATCCCCGGAAGTCCCGGAGTGCCTGAATCCTTTGTAGCTCATACCCTTTCGCTGCCCTATAATGATATAGAAAGTGTTAAGAAGGTTATGGATGAGCAGGGAGATAAAATTGCCTGTATAATAGTTGAACCGGTTGCAGGAAATATGGGACTTGTAAGACCTGTTGACGGTTTTCTGGAGACTTTAAGGGAAGTAACTGAAAAGAGCGGCAGTATGCTGATATTTGATGAAGTTATGACGGGTTTCAGAGTTGCATACGGCGGTGCTCAGTCTTTGTATGGGATATTGCCGGATATTACATGTCTGGGTAAAATTATCGGAGGAGGATTACCGGTTGGCGCTTATGGAGGCAAGCGTGAAATCATGGAACATATTGCACCGCATGGGCCTGTATATCAGGCAGGGACTTTGTCAGGCAATCCGGTTGCCATGGCCGCGGGGATTGCAACACTCATGCAATTAAAGAAGCCTGGATTCTATGAAAATCTCGATAAAAAGGCAGACCTTCTTGCAACCGGTCTCGAGAAAGCTGCGGAAAAGGCAGGAGTAAAGGCCAGGGTTGACAGGGCAGGCTCAATGCTCGGCCTTTTTTTCACGGACAGAGATGTTAAAAATTTTGAAGATGCAAAGACCAGTGATCTTGATATGTTTTCAGCCTATTACAATGGTATGCTGGAAAAAGGAATTTACCTTGCTCCCTCACAGTTTGAAGCGCTTTTTGTTTCGGCAGCACATGAAGCCGAACACATTGATAAAACGATAGAAGCGGCAGAAGAAGTGCTAAAAGATTTAGGCTGAAGGTGGATAGACTGAAGGTAAAAGGCTGAAGGCTGAAGCCTATTTTTACCGGGTGCAATACAAAAAAGTTGCATCATTGATGATAATATCTTTAGCCATTGAACATACTGATTTAATGTCGAATGTCGAACAGGGAATGTCGAATTACGAAGTCTTGTTTTTGTTTGGCAATACCTATGCTTGTTACAAAAATCGAGATCAATTGATTATTTTCATCTATCAATACGTTAAATTTAGCGCACCTTCGGTGCGGACATAAGTGCCTTGTGAGCTAAAGTATATTAAGTGCCTAAAATTTTGGTACGTCTTCGGCGTGCTAATTGATAACACTATACTATGAATCTGTCCCATTGTGTATTAGTGACTTTAAAAAACCTATATTAAATGGCAGAATTCCTTCCTTCGACATTCATTATTCCCTGTTCGACATTCGATATTCAAAAAAGCTACCCATTTAATTTCTTATATCTTATCACTTTTTTGTATTGCACCCCTTTTACCTTCAGCCTTTAACCTATCCACCTGTTTTTTATGGAATGCTTTTTAATTTACCTACAGAAAGGTCATGAAGTGGAATAAGTATATCTGCCATTTCCTTTAATTTCTGCATTGAATCATAAGCTTCTATGACATTTATATGCACGCCAGGTGCAATGGCCGGACCTGATGCGGGGAAATTTTTATCATTACAGCACAAACCAGTAATAATGGCTTTCCCTTTTGATGTATTTACAGATACAGACTGGCCTCCAACCGAATGGCCGGGAGTAAAAATCACATCAATTCCATCCAAAATATTTGCATCTCCCTCTATCTCAATTACATTAACCTCATCAAGAACGTCCGGATAATATCTGTGATCAACAGGATGTGGATTTTTTAAAAAATCGTGTTCTGCTTTTTGCACATAAACATCAGCATTTGAGCATTTATAATCATTTTCACAATGATCATTATGAAGGTGGGTGTGAATAATCACATCTATGTCTTCCGGCTTTAAATTTAATGTTGCAAGAGCGTCTTCAAATTCAAAGATATCAAACCCGCAGTTTTTTCTTATTTCATCAGATACAACAAATTGTTCAAGTCCTGTGTCGACAAGTATGTTTTTATCCCCACCCTTTAAATAAAAAACATAGATAGGCAGCAAAATTCTTTTTCCGTAATCATGAAGATATGTCATTACACCCTGATCAGTCTCATTAATACCGACAACCAGAGGATGAATAGTATATTCCTGCATGCTTTACTCCTTATTTATTTTTGAAAATACCGGCTAAAAGGGAATATCATCGCCAATTGTACCCGAGCCTGACGACTTGGGGGTATCAGAAGCCTGAGTATTTAAAGGTGGTTCATCTGAATTTACAGAATCTCTTCCACCTAAAAACTGCACATCAGATGCGACAATTTCAGTAGTATATCTTGTAACGCCGTCTTTTTCCCATGATCTTGTCTGTAAACGGCCTTCGATGTAAACCTGCCTGCCTTTTGAAAGATATTCGCCGCATATTTCTCCAAGTTTCCTAAAAGCCACGATACGATGCCATTCTGTGCGTTCTTTTTTTTCTCCGGTAGCTTTGTCCTTCCATTCTTCAGATGTAGCTATGCTGAAATTCGCGACAGCAGCGCCATCTGGAGTATAACGAACTTCAGGATCTCTGCCCAAACGTCCGATCAGCATTACCTTGTTAATACCTGACATATTTATACCCCCCTAATAAGTTATATAGACTTTCAGATAATTAATTTCACAAGGCCAGAAGGAGGAAGGCGTATGAGTTATACGTCGACGACTGATAACGCAGTGAAATTATTTATCTGAAAGTCTATAGTGAGTCTATCCTGCATTTTTTGCATACAACTTATAAAACAAAGTTGCTGTTGATGTCAATCATAGCAAAAGACTTGCTTGTTTTTTTATAGAGGTTAAACAAGCCATTTTATGAAGAGGATTGTCAGGATACCTGCTGATACAGGTGTCATAATCCAACCCGCAGCAATTTTGGCGACTATTTTGGCGCTTACAGTACGTAATCCTCCCACTATACCAACCCCCACTACAGCACCCACTATCGCCTGAGATGAAGAGACCGGGACGCCGATTTGAGTAAAAATATGAAGGGTAAATGATAGCGCCAAAATGGTAACAAAGGCAGAGAATGGATCCAAAGGAGCAATCCCTTTGCCGACGGTCATCATCACCTTTTTGCCATAGGTGAGACTGCCGAAGGCAATGCTGAGACCACCAATTAATGAGGCCATGCCGGCAGACAGTAATCCTGACCCAACATAAACGCCGGTCACATTAGCTACATTATTCGAGCCCAGGGAATAGGCTCCATAACAACCTGCCACAATAATTCCAGTAGAATAAAGGTAGTTGAGGTGGGTAATGTTTGTAATGGTCTTATCCAGAACATATCTTAAACTTCGGTGAAGAAAGTATGCGAAGACGACGGCGCCAACAGGTGTGACTATCCAGCAGATGATGATTTTATAAAGCTTGGAGAAATCCGCAGAGCCTGAGAGAATTCCAGCGCCTATAACCGCGCCGATAATAGCTTGAGAAGCTGAGGCTGGAATAGCAAGATAAGTGAGAACAGCCATGCTAATGGCTGCCGCCAATGAGCAATAAAAGGCCTCTATAGTGAGAAGAGTGGAGAGTTCAGCAACAGTTTCCATGCATTTGGGGCCTTCAAGGAGAGCGCCGAATAACACGAAGATTGCTGTTAGAAATATAGCTGTTGCATATTTTATAGTACCTGTTGCGACGCCTGTTCCGAAAATATTTGCAGCATCATTGGCTCCAAGGCTCCAGCCCAGAAGAACACCACTCAAGACCTTCCACATAATTTACTATATCCAAGTCCTTAAAAGATCCGCTTTTTATCTATATATCAAGAGCGAGTTATTTCATGATCACATTTATAATTTGGAGATGGTCGCTGGCGCTTTCAATAATATCACTTATAGTGGCAAGCCCTGATATAAACTCAGATAAGATTTTTCCCTCCCAGAAGTTGCTTATGGGTATTTTCCGAATATCCTTAATTAAACTGAATTTAATATCATCGATCTTTTTCTCATAGATTCTTATAGCCAGTGTTTTTTCTCTTAGGTCCTCTCCTTTCAGCATCGCTTCGAAAGTTATCAAGAGCATTTCACAGATCTTTAAATTGAAATACGCAATTCTAATACATTCACTTTTTATCTGTTCGGGAATTTTTCCATCTAAATAGGAATTAGCTGTATCTCCAAGTACGTCAAAAACATTATCGACAATCTCAACAAATCTGCACAAGTCTGGCCTGAGATATGGTAGAAAAGCGCCCTCATATATTAAAGAGATGATATCTCTACGGATAGAATCACCTTCGCGTTCGAGATCTATTACATCTCGCATAAGATCTCGGTTGTCCTTTTCCATGGCTGTTCTAAACAAGTCACACGCATTGCAGAGGAGTTTGATATGTTCCCTCATATTGGCTGTAACTTTTTGTTCTTTCTTGCTGAGAGATAGAATTTTTTCAAAAATCATGCTCACCTCTTGCCCTCATGATCAGAGTGCCTGCCATAAGGTCTAATAAAGCGATTACACCAATAATTTCTTCGCCGTCGCATACAAGAATTCTTGCAACTTTCTTGTTCTCCATTAATGATGCGACTTCATTTATGTTTGCATTCTTATCGACACAGATCGCCGGCTTCGAGGCAATTTCTGAGACTTTAATATCTTTGGGATCCAAACCTTTGGCCAGCACTTTAAAAACTATATCTCTTGCTGTGATAATTCCATGGTTCAAGCCTTTTACTGGAAATCTGACCATTAAGGATCGAATTCGTCTATCGACCATTTTTTCAACCGCATCATATACTGTTCTATCAGCGTCAACAAATTCTATTTTCGTTGTCATAACTTCTTGTACTTTCATATCTTCCCCCGTTCTGTTATTCAACTGTTTCAGAACCTCTGCGTAAGTAATTTTGGTTTGAAAAAGTCATAAAAATATTTTTTCATCCTTGTTTATATATTATGATTATCATACTTTGACAAAATATGTTAGCAAAAAGGAGGTAATATGAGTTTCCCTCATCTTTTTTCATCAGGAGAAATAGGAGAATGCCATCTCAAAAACAGAATTATAATGGCGTTGTTTCCTACAAAATATGCTACAGAGAGCAAAATTAATCAAAAAATGACCGAATTTTACAGAACAAGGGCAAAAGGATAGTAATTATCGGCGGCGGTGATATTGGCTGTGAAACCGCGTGATAGTTGCTATTCAGGCAAAGCCGGAAGACAGCCTTTTGCATGAGCTTAAAGATAAAGTTAAAAATGTAATAGTTGTAGGTGATGCTAAAATGCCGGGTAATATCGGCTCAGCATTAAGAAGCGCTACAGAAGCAGCGCTGGTTATATAATACCCTCGTTTCGCTGGGCTTCACACCTGCCGGTGACTTCACCGTTTTGCGGGAGATGACATGACTGACCTAATAAAAAAGACAATAAAGATGGAAGCATGAGCAAAGGGCTTGGACTATGAAAAGTGAGCTTTCTCGTTACAGCCAGTTACTTGACGCCGTTAAAATCCGGATCCGACAAGCTCAGGTGAAAGCCACATTTTCAGCAAATGCTGAAATGATTCTTATGTATTGGGACATCGGACGAATTATCGCTGAACGTCAAAAAAGCGAAGGTTGGGGGGCGGGCGTCATTCCCCGACTATCGAAAGACATTCGAAACGAATTACCTGAAGTGAAGGGGTTCTCGGAACGAAATATTGGCTATATGATGCGTTTTGCGCGTGAATACAGTATGCCGTTAATTTTGCAACAACCTGTTGCAAAAATATCTTCGGAAGTCAGACCTGAGTCTCAGATTGTAGCTCCCTTGCATGGAAAAGACATAATGGAAAATTTGCAACGGCTTGTTGCAAACATTCCGTGGGGCCACAATATTTTGCTCATGCAAAAGATCAAAGACCTGCCAACTCGATTTTGGTATATGCGGCAAGCTATTGAAAATGGATGGAGCCGCGATGTGCTTGGGATGATGATTAAGAGCGAGGCACACAACAGGCAGGGAACTGCTGTTACAAATTTCTCGGCACAACTTCCCAGCCCTCAATCCGACATGGCTCAGCAGGCCTTAAAGGATCCATACATCTTTGATTTCCTGTCCTTGACGGAACCATTTCAGGAACGTGAACTTGAAGCTGGGTTGGTTCAACATTTGGAGAAGTTTCTGATAGAGTTGGGGCAAGGATTCGCCTTTGTAGGGCGACAATATCATTTGGAGGTCAGCGAGAAAGACTTTTACATCGATTTACTGTTTTACCACCTGAATCTGCGTTGTTTTATGGTGATAGAGTTGAAAAAAGGAGATTTTAAACCTGAATATGCAGGCAAGATGAACTTCTATTGTAGTGTGGTGGATGACAAACTTAAACACGAAACCGACAAGCCAACCATCGGTCTTATTCTGTGCCAGACCAAAGACCGAATTCTTGCGGAATATGCCCTTCGTGATCTAAAAAAGCCAATCGGAATTTCCGAGTACGAACTTACTCGCGCCTTACCTGAAGAACTAAAATCCAGCCTACCTAGCATTGAAGATATAGAAAAGGAATTGGCCGGTGAGTTTTAAGTCAGACAGACGAAGAAAAATCACATTAAAAGGCGGTACGTCGCCGAACCTGGCATTCCACCAGAACGCTTGAGGTTGGGCGTGTTGGGCAAGAGTGGCACACTTAAAATAACGGCGATGGCCTGCCACCGCCGTTAGACCGTCTGGCGAGATAGCCTTCAAGGGGGTTATCCGGTTTTCTGTTTTAATATCCAAATTGTTGAAATATACAGTTAGAAAAACTGTTTTTTACTAATTTTTGGTCAACAATTATGAAAAATCTGTGGGAATAGTCAGAAACAATATAATAACTGGTTAAGTGGATAGTCGCAAAATACTCAATTCTAAATCATGAAAATGCAATCTATAGCAACCAATGGTAATGGCGAACAGATAGATCCTCGGTCATGCGTTGTTCCTATAATGAAGGAACTTGAAAAGGGAAAGTTATCAATTATCGGAACAGGTTTTTATATAACAAGGTATGGCCTATTTTTAACGGCAGAGCATGTTCTCTCAGACCTAATGGATAGTAAGAGAAATTTCGTTAAAACAAGCTTCATATGCCATCAAGGTGAAAA
Source organism: Deltaproteobacteria bacterium (assembly GCA_030272815.1). GTDB lineage: Bacteria > Desulfobacterota > Desulfobacteria > Desulfobacterales > ETH-SRB1 > B13-G4. The sequence goes on along the minus strand of JAJSZT010000011.1, from coordinate 43,274 downwards.
TGAAACAGTTCATCTTCGCAGAATCAGGGCCATTAATTTGTTTGGCGGTGCAGATATCGGCGTAGGTCAAGCAGATAACTATACAGAAAAATATCCGAATAATCCTCTTATGAATATGCGAGCTCGTTTAAGTAGCAAAATACTAAGGGAAAATGATCCCCTGGTAACTTACGCATATCCAGAAAATAAAATATTAGATTTTACTCAGCAAGAATATTCACCTGTTGTAAGAAGTGATTATTATGAAGGAGTGTGTCTTAAGTATGTAACAGATTCAGAACATCCCTTTATTCCTTATCCTCACTTTGAAACCAATATAAAAATAAAAAGCGGTGCGAGTGGTGGCCCAGTATTTTATAAAGGTAAGGTTATAGGTATAAATTGTAGGGGATGGGATTTCGGGGATAATGAGGATGATTTATCGTATGTGGTGCCGATGTCCTTAGGTTTAGTAATGAAGGTGGGAGGTATGCAGGTACCTGAAATAAGTTGGGAAAACCAGCAAATACCCGAAAGTGTGCGAGATACAAAATTAACCATAAATGACCTTATACGGTTTGGTCATGTGCAGGTCTAAGTTTAGTTCGCCACTTAACAAATCGCTGTTGGGACGCTTTGCTGCCGCTTCACTCACAGCGGTGATTTAGAGCGAACCCCAACAACTTTAGCTATGAGCCTTCAAGAGATCTATGTGCATGGCTATCTGTAATTAAAGACAACTGCAAATATATAATGGATAAATTAAATGAAAGTCATCTACTTTAGGATTGAAAATTTCCGAAATATTCGACTTGCAGAATGCGATAATCCTCCTGATTTTATGGTTATATGTGGAGGGAATGGATGTGGGAAAAGTGCTCTTCTTAATGCATTAATGACCGCTAAAGAGTATGCAGCTCCTTATGGTGGTTTTCAAGCTGATCCTCGTTCAGTATCAGCAGATGCAGATTTGGCAAGAGTCATCATGCGGATTCAATTTAGCTCACGCGAGCGTGAGTGGTATCAGAAACAATACAAGCAGGAATGCCCTGAGAATGATGAAATTGTAATTGAAATTGAATCCAGTGGTAGGGCACGTGCTACTAAGCGTTCACAAATAGCCAAAAACCTGCTTGGTTGGTATTCACGAAAATATAGAAAGTCACCTGGCTTTTTTGACTACATTGATGCACACCGAATAACACAGAAAAAGCAGCTGACAACATGGGATGCATCAGCTCTTAGTGATGATAGATTCAAGCAAACTCTCGGTCAACTCGGAACTTCGAAGTTTCAATTCACTAAAGAGTATTTAGCTTCGCTCGTTATGGGCGATGCCCAAGAAATGCTTGCTTCACACCGTTCAGGTAATCCACAATTTCCAGACTCATTAAAAGAAATTAGGGATTTTTTTAATAATTTTTTTGCTCCTATGGAATTTGTCGATGTTAGAATTGATTCTTCCCCTTTCAAATATATTATTCGAACACATAGAGGTGATATTGATATTGATGATTTAAGTGGTGGAGAAAAAGAAATTTTAAATACCTTCATTCGTTTTCATCAATTAAAACCAAGAGGTGCAGTAATTCTGTTTGATGAAGCAGATGCACATCTTCATCCAGACCTTGAACGACGATATCTTGAAATCCTAAAAAACTTTAGTAAGGGGAACCAGCTTTGGCTTACAACACATTCACCCGAAATGATGATTTCAGCTGGTTCCGAATCGCTCTATACCGTTTTGAAAGAGCCGTTAAATGACGGATCAAACCAGTTAGTTCGTGTTAGCACTGACGATACTTTACATGAAGCGCTTTCAGAGGTTATGGGGTCAAGGGGGCTTGTAAGCTTCAATCAAAGAATTATTTTTATTGAAGGTGAAGAGTCTTCAACGGATCGATTTCTTTACGAACATTTTTATCCTCCTGGAAAATATAATGTTAGCTTTGTACCAGCAGGCAACTCAGCAACTGTTCGAAAGACAGCTGAACAGGTTAATTGTTTACTTAGTGCCAGTATTGGGTTCCAAGAATATCATTCAATAATCGATGGGGATATTGAAAGATCTATTGACCCACCGCCTGATGGGCGATTGTTTAAATTGAATGTTTATCATGTAGAAAATTATCTTTTAGACGAACAGGCTTTTTATGATGTGACAAAAGACTTAATGGCCGATAAAATGCCATATGATAATGCTGAACAATTAAATAATGAGCTGTGTGAACTTGTTCTTTCTGAAAGCCATATTAAACCTTTCACTAAGGCGATTTTAGATGCCCGTGTTGCACAAGTTGCTAAAGAGGCATGGGATTCTGTTTACAAGGGTGTTGCGAACAATGGGTCTGGCCTTGAAAGACCTGAATTTAAATTGGTCGAAAAAGATTCAAAAGAATTGCTTGAAAAATCAATTAAAGACGGAACCTGGAAATCTAAGTGTAAAGGTAGAGCGTTAATCAAGGCATATTGCTCAAAACATAATATCAGATATGAACACTTCAGGAACCTTTTAATTAGCAAAATAAATAAGCCGCCTGAAGACCTGGAAAATATAATGAATCAAATTTTAAAAGATTGATCATTTCAGGAAAAGGACTCTGAGGGGGCATAACATGCTTTTTCATAAGATTTCGGGTCAAAGAGCGGCCCTCACTGGCAAGAAACGGCATTGAGAAGGGAGAACAATATGAACGAGACCGATATACAGATTCAATGGCAGGATGGCAGCGGTGAGTCCGTAGAAATTGGCTACTTCAACCCTAACGGCCAGCAGTGCTGCGGCCATTGTGGTGTACCTGGAACCGACCATGGGCAGTATGCGTACAAGACTGAATGTACCATTTGTGGCTATGTGTATGGAACAAATGGGACCGACATGCACGAAAGACGATGTCCCGAGTGCCAAGGGGGAGCCACGGGGATACAGTACTGGAAGGAAAGCAGAAATAATTGATGAAAACTGTATTGAACAAAGACAAGCTGAATAATCTTACAAATGAGATATGGAAATCGGCGGAACGGCTGCGGGGTAAATTCAAGGCATATGAGTATCAAAGTGTTATTTTGCCGGTCATTGTTATTCGGCGGTTGGAGTGTGTGTTGATCTCATGGCGTAAAAAACAGGCATCTGAAATTCTGAAAAAGCGCCCGAACATAAAAAAAGGAGCCCTTGCAACTCTTGTAAAAAAGCTTGAACTGAATCCCCAAAAATCACCATTCTCCAATAAGACCAACTGGACGCTTGCTGCTATCTGCAAGGAAGACCCGACCTTGATGGAGAAAAATTTCCGTGACTATATCAACGGGTTTTCAGATAATATTCAAGACATTATTGATCATTTTGATTATCGGGCCGTTGTTGGCCGCATGGTAAAAAATGCCCGGCTCGCCCCGATTTTACGGCAGTACGCAAATGAAAGGTTAGGGCCGGATCATCTGTCCAATCTTGAAATGGGCTATATCTATGAAGAGCTGTTGCGGCGCTTTTCAGAGCAGAGCGGCGAGGAGGCCGGAGAGCACTTTACACCCCGTGAAGTTATCCGGCTGATGGTGGAATTACTTGATATTCCGATGCCGAAAAAGCATCTCTCTATTTATGATCCTGCCTGTGGCACCGGCGGCATGCTGTCTATTGCCAAGGAACATCTGCTGGACAAGGCTGCGACCGATAAGGAAAAGAAAAGTGTGGAGCGGTTTGTCACCGTCCACGGCCACGAACTCCAACCCGGAAACTATGCCATCTGTCAATCGGATATGCTGATCAAAGACGATAAGCAGGCCGAGATTTGTTACGGCAATTCACTGATTCCCCATTCCAAACAAAGCCGTGAGCCAGGCGATCAGTTGGCCGGAGCGCAGCATAAGTTTGACTTTATGCTCAGCAATCCTCCTTTTGGCGTCACTTGGGGCGGTAAAGACGGTTATGAAAAAGAGGCAAAAAAATATAAGTCCAGCCGTTATCAGGCCGGTATGCCGCGCACCAATGACGGGGCACTGCTTTTCCTGCAAACCATGCTTGCCAAGATGAAGCCTGTCAGCCAGGGCGGCAGCCGCATTGCTATTATCTTTAATGGTTCGCCCCTGTCCAATGGCGACTGTGGTTCCGGCGAGAGCGAGATCCGCCGCTGGATTCTTGAAAATGACTGGCTCGATGCAATTGTCATGCTGCCCGACCAGATGTTTTATAATACCGGCATTTACACCTATATCTGGCTGTTGACCAACAACAAACCGGTTTCGCGTAAACAACGGGTGAGGATCATTGACGCGAGAAAGCAGTTTGATAAAGAGCCAAAATCATTCGGCAACAAGAGAAACCGTATTCTGGACCGGCACCGGCAGTGGATTATAGAGCGGTACCGCAGCAACGGGACAGATGATCAGCAGAATGACCATGTCAAAATATTCAGGAACAAGGATTTTGCTTACCATAAGGTGAACGTGGTTTTCTGGCAGACCGATGAAAATGACCAGGCTGCTTACCTTACCGAACCGTATAGCAAGGCTTTTACACCGGCCAACATCAAGAAAGAGCAGCAATTTTACGAGTCCGACCTTGATTTCCGCATCCATTTGAAGCTCAATACTGTTGACCGGGAAATCAGCTTCACCCTCGGCCCAGAAGAGAGCTTCGTGAAAATATTTGAAAAAGAGGTAAAGGATGCCTTTGCCGAAGAGATTTCCTATTTGACGGAAAACCTTGTGACAGCTACAGAGAAGAACAAGGCGATCAAAGCCTTTATTAAAGGTCTGGAGGTTGCGGCTGAATTTACCCACCGTCATTATGTTTCTGACAATGAATATATCCAATACGGCGAGGATATTGAGGAATTTCTCAAACGTGAGATCGCCAAACCCATTATCCGCTGGCAGGACAGCCCTCAGTTGGGTTATGAAATCCTTCCTAATAAGTATTTTTATAAATACCAGCCGCCAAAACATGCTGATGAGTTGCTGAAGGAGTTTTGGGCGCTGGAGAAAGACGCGGAAAAGATGTTGGCTGGGTTGGGGGTGGATAAGTGATGCTGGCTTATCCAGAATATAAAAAGAGTCGTATTCCTTGGATAGGGAAAATTCCAGTGAACTGGCAGATTTCTGTCCTGAAGCGAACCACACGCATAAAAGGCAGAATAGGTTGGCAAGGACTTACTTCTGAAGAGTATAGAACTGAAGGTCAATATTTACTTGTTACAGGTACAGATTTTATTAATGGCAAAATACAATGGCACAAATGTTGGTACGTAAGTGAAGATCGGTTTTCTGAAGACGAAAATATTCAACTCAAAGAGCATGACGTGTTGGTTACTAAGGATGGTACTATCGGGAAGATTGCTTTCGTTGAAAATATGCCTTTAAATGCCACCTTAAACAGCGGTGTTTTTGTTACAAGACCTTTTTTCAATAGTTACGCTCCAAAATTTATGTTTTGGGCATTGAATTCTGATATTTTCCCTGAATTTATTGAATGTTCTAAAGTTGGAACAACAATAGCCCATTTATACCAAAAAACTTTTGAAAAATTTACTTTTCCTTTACCTTCCGTACACGAACAAAAAGCTATCGCCACCTATTTGGACAAAACCTGCGCTGCCGTTGATAAAGCCATAGAAGCCAAACAGAAACAGCTTGAAATCCTGGATGCTTTGCGCAAGTCGATTATCCACAAGGCCGTCACCCGTGGACTGGATGATTCGGTGGAGTTGAAGGATTCTAATATTGATTTTTTGGGGAGGGTACCGATTGACTGGAAACTGACTAAATTTCGTTATGAAATATCTATCCGAAATGGAGATTTCATATCAGACAAACTTGATGAAAATGGTTTACACCCAGTTGTTGGTGGGAATGGATTTATGGGTATGACAAATGACTTCAATGTTGATGAGGAGGTTATAGCTATAGGTAGGGTTGGTGCATACTGTGGCAATGCTCATTTGGTTACCAAACAATCATGGATAAGTGATAATGCTCTTATAGTAAAATCAATGCACGATCTTAAATATCTTGTATATGTTTTTATTGCTTTAGACTTAAATTCGGAGGCCAACAAAACAGCTCAACCGGTAATAACTGGCACAAAAATAAAAAATATCCGAATAGCAATTCCTACGAGAAAAGAGCAAAGTCAAATAGCATATTTCCTTGATGGTAAACTTTCCGAACTCCAACATATTAAAGAAAATATTCAACAACAAATCTCAACCCTGCAACAATACCGCAAATCTCTAATCCACGAATGTGTCACCGGCAAACGACGGATAACAGAGGACGATCTGCAGGGTCAATTATGAGTGAAGAACAAAAAATTGTTATCATTGCCGGGCCGAATGGCGCGGGCAAAACCACATTTGCCAGGGAATTTCTGGTCAGGGAAGCGGGCTGTCCCTCCTTTGTCAATGCCGACCTGATCGCGGCAGGGCTGTCGCCATTTACCCCGGAACAAGCGGCATTCAGGGCGGGTCGTCTGATGCTCAAAGAAATCAGGGGATATGTTGGGCGCAGGGAAAATTTTGCCTTTGAAACCACGTTGAGCGGCCGCCTTTACGTCCGATATATTCGGCAGTGGCAGGAGATCGGATATCGGACCAAACTAATTTTTCTCAGTCTGCCGGACGTGGAAATTGCGGTGAAGCGGGTGAGGATTCGCGTTGCCCAGGGCGGTCACAATGTGGATGAGTCGGTTATCCGTCGCCGGTTTGACAAAGGATGGAATAACTTTCATAATATCTATAAAAAATTGGTCGATGCCTGGGTGCTGTATGACAATTCAGGCGAAAGCCCACAACTGATTGATGAGAAAAAAAATCGATGACCACAACAAAAAAGACAATTCAAGACCCCGACCTCGCCAGGGTTGAAGCGGCCTTGCAGCGGGCCGCTCAAAAAGCCCGTAAAACAGCAAGGGACACCCGTACACCGCTTGTTATTTATAAAAACGGTCGAATTATTATGCAACCTGTTGAAGAGGAAATGCACTAGGAATCGCGGTAAAATCATGTTTGAAGGCCCGGAAAAGAAATTCCAACGTCATATTGCAGACTATTTCATCCGCGAGCACCGGTACGGTGTGCTTGAGCAGGATGAGATCACCGACACGGAATATTATTTTGCCGAGGGCCATCTGATCGCCTTTCTCAAGGCGACTCAAAAAGAGACCTTTGAAAGCCTGGAAACGGATTACGGCACCGACGCCAGGGATGAAATTTTCAAGGCCCTGAAGGATGAACTGCGGACCTCCCCCTTGTGGCTGATTATCCGGCATGGCCTCACCGTGCGGGGGCTGGAATTCAAGCTCTATTATCCAAAACCCCGCTCCAGCGAGAGTGTTGCCAATCTGCATTACCGAGAAAATAGAATCGCTTTTATCCCCGAACTGGTCATCAAGGGAGGCAAACGCCCAGATTTCGGTCTCTTTCTGAACGGTCTGCCCATTATGACCATAGAGCTGAAGCACGAGAAAAACCAGACCGTGCATGATGCTGTGAAACAATACGCTGACAGGGATCACAGAGATAGAATTTTTCAACTCCCCTTTCTCCATATCGCGGCAGACACCTCCGACGTTATGGTGGCCACCGATCCAGGAGCAGAAAAGAATTTTCGCTGGTATAACACCGGTCTTGAGAACAAGGCTGAAACCGAAAAGGAATATCCGGTTCAATTCCTCTACCGTGATGTGCTGGCCAAAGAGACGATCCTTGAAGCTCTGTCCTTTTTCCTGGTTTACGTCCCCAAAAAAGAGGCCGAACGCGACAAACCGGAAAGACCTGCACGCACCATTTTTCCCCGCTATCATCAATCCCGGATGGTGCACAAGGTGACACAGAATGCCCTGGGCCATTTTACGGCACAGGCCAATATTGGGAAGAAATACCTCATTGCCCATTCCGCCGGTTCCGGCAAAACCCTTTCCATCTGTTGGCTGGCGGACCGCTTTCATAGCTTGTATAAGCCGGGCACCAACGAAAAGATGCTGGATATGCTATTCGTGCTTACAGATCGGAAGTCGCTTGATAAAAATATCCGCGATGAATTTGATAATTTTGCTCACCTGCAGGGTGTGGTCGGCTATGCCAAAAAAGCTGTCGATTTGAAAAAATTCTTAAAAACCGGTCGGTCGATAGTGGTCAGCACCCAGCAAAAATTCAAATGGATTTTGGATGAAATCGAGCACGACCCTGATTTAAAAAAGCTTCGGGTGGCATTTTTAATCGATGAGGCTCACCGTTCCCAGGAAGGGAAAATGGGGGTTGCCATCAGGGTGCCTTTCCGCAATTCCAATGAACCGGACAGTGACGCAGCCGACATTGAAACCGACCCGGAAGAGGAAATCGCCAAAATTATCCGCGCTCACGATGCCAATCAGCTCTTTGTCGCCTTTACGGCTACCCCATCGCCTGCCACCGTGCAACTGTTTGGTGAGCCTTTTGACATCTATTCCGAGGCCGAGGCCATCCATGAAGGATATATTGTGGATGTGGCCACCAGCATTATTTCCTATAAAACCCTTTATAACCTGCATTGCGACATAATCCCTGCGGCAGATGAAGAAAAGCTTTATCCCGCTGGGGTGGTGAGCAAGGCCTTGAAAAACATTGCCTTTCAAGATGAGGGTCTTATCCAGTATAAGGCCGAAGTTATGCTCCGCATATTTGATGAAAAGATTAAACCGTTGATTGACGGCCACGCCAAGGCAATGATCGTTACCAGCTCCCGGCTGGCAGGCTTGCGATATTTTCAGATTATAAAAGATAAGCTTAAAGAGCGGAAAAGCGCTGACTATAAGGTGTTGTATGCCTTTTCCGACTTTATCCACCACGAGACCAATCAATCCATCACTGAAGTCCAGGTAAACGGTTTGCTGCCCGGCGAGTTTATTGAAGACCGGTTTGAGGAGGAAGATTTTCGACTGATGGTAGTAGCAAGCAAGTTCCTGACCGGTTTTGACCAGCCTCTGCTGGCCGGAATGTTTTTAGACAAAGCGGTGGTCGACCGCAATGCCGTGCAAACCGTGTCCCGGTTAAATCGGTGTCATGACAATAAAGATACCGTTGTGGTTGTCGATTTTACCAACAATGCCCATGCAATTCTGAATGCTTTTAATAAGTACCGCAAAGGCACTCCTTTTGAAGGCTCTGAACCTGATGAGCAGCAATGTGTCAACTATTACAACGAGATAATAAAGCGCGGAGTTTTCAGCTATGACAATGCCGCAAAAGTTGTTCAGCTCATTGCAGCGGGTAATGACGCGCAACTGCAGTTTACGGTGAATGGTTTACGCAAAAGATTTCAGGATAGGATTGCCAAGCTTGATGACCGGAAAAAATTTGTATATCTGCTGGCCCGGTTTGTAAAAAGTTATCATTTTCTGACCTGTTTTTTTACCTACCCCGAACATATCGGCATCTTCGCCGCTTTTGCTGAATATGTTGGCCCGCAGCTCATCAAGCAGGGATCGGTTTCAGAACTTATGAAGAAGATACGGCAGACAAGTGTGGTCAAGGCCAGTGTGCAGTATAAAGGGGAAGTGGCTATTTCAGGCAAAATAAAATTGAAAAAAGGGAGAAAAGGCGGTGGTGGACCGCCACCCAAAAAGGTTTCGGTACAGGATATGATAAAAAAGATCAGTAAAGAATTTCAAATCACAGATGAAGAAGCCCTTTACATCAAAGAAGTAACCGAAGAAAAGATGCAGGATGAGGAAATCCGGAGCACAATCTTCGCCAATAAGGAAGATATCTATTATCTTGAAAACACCTATGCCGGTCAGGTGAATTATTCGATACAGAATGCGTATGAAGAGCGGAACCGGTATGAAGAGCTTGCTGATCCCAAATATATTGATACAGGAGCAATTTTTGACACTATGGCATTAACAGTTATTCATCATGGTTTGCAAGCAGCAGCGTAAAGTATTATGGCAAAAAGAAACATTAAAAATCTACCGGAACATGAACGGCCGCGAGAAAAGCTCATCGAACGTGGGGCCGTTGCCCTCACTGACCATGAGTTGCTTGCCGTACTCATAGGCAAAGGTTCTCGCAGGCACGATGCCATCACTCTTGCAAAAAAAATGATCCCGGTCATTGACGAGAAGGGGGCAAAATTATCGGTCGATGATCTTGTAAAGTTTGACGGCATCGGTAATGCCAAGGCTGCTCTGATTCTGGCTGCCACTGAGTTTTCCCGACGCCGCATCCGCCCGGAAGGAATCCGCATTGAAACCCCCGCCGATCTGGTCCCGTATATCAGGCATTACGTAAACCGAAAACAAGAACACTTTCTCTGTGCTTCGGTTAACGGTGCAAATGAGATTATCAATATCCGTGTTGTTTCCATCGGCCTTGTTGACAGAAGCCATGTGCACCCGCGAGAGGTGTTTGCCGATCCGCTTATTGATCGTGCATCGGCTGTGATCCTGGCACACAATCATCCAGTCGGTGCGCTAAACCCATCCGAGCAGGACATTGAAACGACACAGCGATTACAGCAGGCCGGGAAAATTATGGGCATAACCGTACTGGATCATATCATTTTCAACGGTACGGAATATTTCAGCTTTTTAGAGAATGATATTGGATTTTAAGGTTTGCCTTGGAACAAGGCGGCAAATGCAAATTAAACAGAGGAACTCATATCAAATCCCTTCAGCCGACCACGAGAAGCGCGGTCGATTTTCGTTATTTTTTAGCCATTAACGATATCTGCTATATGTAACAAATTGAAACAACTTTAAAATTTGTGATATGCAAATATAATCTGCATGGGGGTACGTATCAATCCCAGGCCATTCTGCCCTCTGCCTTCGATTCAGGATAGATTGAGTAGCCCATCATAGCATCGGAGCAAGCTATCATGTTGCTTTGTCAGGATAAAAATTCCAACTGTGTTATTCTGTGTTTTCCACAATAAACCTGCGCCTAAATTGAGCTATTTTTACTCGACCTGCAGCAATCTCTTGCGCATCAAGATCTCGGCACATTTCTTCGCAAAAAATCGCTCAACTTACATCATAAAATCAATTAGATGCAGATATTTGTCATTTTAGCTTAAACATAGTGCTTTAAAATGCATTTTATATTATCTATTGTTCCCTAAAATAAATTTTCGCAGGGGGAAATATATGATTTATCTAATCAAACAAATCAGGCAAAACTTCAGAGGCATAATGCTTTTCATGAATCGCTTTAATAATTATATTGAAACCTTTTTTATCCCCCAGCATAATACAGCCGATAATTCGGTCATTATTTATGACTATTTTCTTATAGGTTTTTTCATCTTTGACTATTTTGGACTCAAATTTATTTTCAGGATCTATATCACCTGCTGAAGCCAGATCGAGACCTGCTACCTTAAGGGTATTAGCCATAGTGGTACCTTTATAGATGGTATCCCCTCCCGACATATTGATTCCAGCTATTTTCCCCTGTTCCATGGCAGCCGGCCAGATACCATAAACTGTTTCTTTGAATTCCGCCACGTCACCTGCTGAATATATATCGGCCATTGTTGTACGCATGTACTCATCGACTTTTATTCCTTTATTGTATTCCAATTCTAATGCATCAGCCAGCTCTAAGTTTGAACGGACTCCGGCTGAAATAATTATCATATCTGCGGCAAGGACTTCCCCTCCTTCAAGAAGAACGCCTTTAGTTATCTGATTATCACCAATTATTTCAAGTGCTTTAGCTCCAATCCTGAAGGAGAAACCCATTTCTTTCAATATTTGCTGGAGCCTAAAGGCACCGTCCACATCAAGTTGCCTTGGTAATAGCCTTGGGAAAAACTCAACTACTGTTACTTTTTTACCTAATTTTCTTAGAGCATAGCCGATCTCAAGCCCTAATAAGCCGCCTCCGATAAGAACCACATTGTCGGTATTTTTAGCAAAGGTAGAAATTTTATGTGCATCCTTAATTGTACGCAGGGTAAAAACACCTCTCAGATCATAGCCTTTTATAGGGGGAACAAAAGAAAGGCTTCCTGTAGCTATAAGGAGAAGATCGTAATAAAATTTCCGGTTATTTTCCGATACAACCATTTTTTGTTGGGGATCTGCTCCAGCAATTCTGGTTCTTAATTTAAGATCAATATCATTATCTTTAAACCATTGTTGTTTTTTTGCTACTAATGTCTGCTCAGAAATGTCGGCGGAGATATATTCATTCAGTCTAATACGGTAGTAGAAGGGCAGAGCTTCCTCGGTTAAAATTGTAATTTTTCCTTTGACATCCTGTTTACGGATAAATTCTGCAGCGGTTGTGCCCGCAACTCCATTTCCTATTATCAAATATTTTTTCATATCAAGAATCTAAGGGCAAAGCTTTTATAGACTTTAACCTAAGTTGAGCGATTTTTTGCGAAGAAATGTGCCGAGATCTTGATGCAGCAAGGTTTGCGAAAAGCGTAGGCATACCAATGGATATGTCGAGACTTTTCGCAAATCCTTGATGCGCAAGAGATTGATGCAAGTCGAGTAAAAAATCGCTCAATTTAGGTTTAAGATAATTAATTTCACAAGGCCAGAAGGAGGAAGGCGTATTAGTTATACGTCGACGACTGATAACACAGTAAAATTATTTATCTGGAAGTCTATAGTCACAGAAACCCTTAAGAGATTTACCTTCCAGCCATCTTTTAACGAAATTTTTTGTTATGCTTATATTAATATTTGCTTTTTCTGAAGACTTAATGAGGAACTCCATTATTTTATATACTTTTTTCTCATTTCCAATAAGTGCATAAATTTTTATGCTTCTGTTAAAAAAGTTTACTGCAGGTTCGTATTTATCCTTATTGTAATAAACTGTCCCAATTGCAGCCAGATCATCTGCAATTCCTTTGATAAATCCCGAAGATTGATCGGCAGATAAAGCTTCTTTAAAATATTCAACAGCATTTTCAGAGCGCTTTGTTTCAAACATAAGATTCCCTAATGCAAAGTTAATTGCCGCGATTTCTGAAAAGTTTGCAGGTTCAACCTTATTAAGAGCTTTTTTTAATATATCTTCAGCGCTTTTGAATTCTTTTTTTCTGATAAGGAGAATGCCTTGATTTTTAAGCAATGTTACAGAAAGCTTTTTGTTATTTTTCGCCAAGTTTTCTGCGAGGCTTAAAACATTAGATGCTTCTTCAAGCCCGCCATCTTCTATTAATGCAGCGCTTTTGTTTAAAAGAGCCTGAACAGCACCTTCAATGTCGTTAATATATAAAAATATACGACAGGATTCATCAAAAAATTGTGTGGCAGAAGAAATGCGGCCAGTTGTTCTGTAAACATTACCTATGTTGTTCATACTCATGGCAACACCACTTAAATTGTCAGAAAAGACAAACAGCTCGTGTGCTCTTAAGAAGTGTTCCAGTGATCGCTCGTAACATCCTTTTTTATACAGATACGTCCCTTTTTTTATTTCTTTAATGCCTGAGATAGTTGTATCGGATTTTTTTACTACATTATTACCGGTACATGCAAATAGCATTGATATGAATAGCAATATAATAATTATAACACATCTTTTCATATTGAATTCCCCGGGTATAACACTTTTGCTCTATAATTAATTTACAGACTAAAGAAAGGTATTTCGTAAGCGTTCACGGCTACGGTATTTCTAAGCTAAAATCAGTAAGAATCTATTAAAAATATTTTTGTTGGGGGCCTTTTTTATTATTTTTTATACTATCATGAAATATGAAAGTCAAAACCAAACAGTATAATTCGGGTTAAAACATTTATTACCTAAGTTGAGCAATTTTTTGCGAAAAAATGTGCCGAGATCTTGATGCAGCAAGGTTTGCGAAAAGCATAGGCATACCAATGGATATGTCGAGACTTTTCTCAAGTCCTTGATGCGCAAGAGATTGGTGCAGATCGAGTAAAAAATCGCTCAATTTAGGTATTAACATCTAAACAGTATCGCCCCATTAAAGGGCGGGCACTCGACTAATTTCCTGCTCGACCACTCCACCAAGAATAATGGTTTCGTAAAAAAGTTATTTACAAGGCAAAAAATGTGAAAAAATTTTCCATAATATGCACTATTTTCGAGATAAACTCGATGTTTTTTGTTAAAATGATTTTTGCATCCTATCCTTGATAACGATTTAGTTCTTTTAAATTAATGGGTTATGCTATGCCGGAGCAGTTTTGGCTCGATTTTTGCTTTCCTATTTCATAAAACATAAAAGATTTGCACCAGGAGGGGAATATAGATGAAGGGAGGCAAATTATGTCCTGTAACACTCTTACAGAAACGCAGTTTTTCAGTTTAGTCAGCACTATCGCCGGCAAACACGGTTGCCTGCTTGTAGATATTGATGTCGACAAACGCATTATAAATATCGCTGGACCTTCGGAATCAGAATATGCCTGCGCTGTCGAACTTGAGGAGATATTGGGACACTACATGGCTGCTCCACACCCGTCAGAATTCGGAGCAATAGAGAATTATCTCGGTTTGGAAAGTATCGCAACATAACTGATAAAAAAGACTGCCAAACAATCATCCTTTCAGAATACAGCATGGAGGCTAAGTTTTGGTGATGTATAAGAACATCGGTTTCATTTCAACACGTTTTGCCGGTACAGACGGTGTTACTTTAGAATCGAGCAAGTGGGCGGAAGTTTTTGAAAAAAATGGACACCACTGTTTCTGGTTTGCCGGAGAACTGGATAGGGAGCCTGAAAAGAGCTACTTCGTACCCGAAGCTCATTTTCATCATGCACAAAACAAATGGATCAATGAACGGATTTTGGGAAAAAGGGGGAGGGATCCCTCTTTAACTGAATTGATTCATGCCTTAAGATCCATGTTGAAATCACATCTCCATAATTTTATTGAGAAGTTCAATATTGATCTTTTGATTGCAGAAAATGCTCTCACCATTCCCATGCATATCCCACTGGGGCTGGCATTGACGGAAACCATTGCGGAAACTCAGATTCCTACTATTGCCCACCATCATGATTTCCACTGGGAAAGGATACGTTTTTCAGTAAACGCAGTAAGCGATTACATTCGCATGGCATTCCCTCCCAACTCGCCTAATATAGAACACGTGGTTATTAATTCTGTTGCCAGGGAAGAACTGGCGCTGCGCACAGGTATTTCGGCAACCATCATTCCAAATGTTCTGGATTTTCAAAATCCACCCGT
Source organism: Deltaproteobacteria bacterium (assembly GCA_030272815.1). Taxonomy (GTDB): domain Bacteria; phylum Desulfobacterota; class Desulfobacteria; order Desulfobacterales; family ETH-SRB1; genus B13-G4. The sequence continues at coordinate 28,128 of JAJSZT010000011.1, read as the reverse complement.
AGTTGATAAAAAATGTAGCGAAAGATTCCGGAAATCCATTGGTTTAAAATCCGACGACATAGTATTTTTGCAACCTACCCGCATTATAAAAAGAAAAGGCATTGAACATGCCATTGAGCTTGTTAAAAAACTTAAAGAAGTCGGAGGCAAGCTTGTTATATCCCATGAAGCAGGAGACGAAGGCTTTGAATATGCAGAATGGATTAAAGATCATGCTCTGGAACATAGTGTCGATCTTCACCTGGTAAATATTCGCGTTGCGGATCCCTGGAACAATAATTCAAAATCTGATAGATATTCTCTTTGGGATATTTACCCACATGCCGATTTCGTTACTTATCCCAGCCTTAATGAGGGATTCGGAAATGCTTTTCTTGAAACCATCTACTTTAAAAAACCTATGATGATCAATCGTTATGCCATTTTTGTTAGAGATATCGAACCACTGGGTTTTGATATAGTCTCTATGGACGGATTTCTCACCAAAAAGACTATTCAACGCGTAAAGGAAGTTCTCAAGTCGTCTGATCGAAAAGAGAAAATGGTGAATCATAATTACGAGATAGCCGCTCGTCACTATTCCTATTCCGTGCTTCAGAAGCGGCTCGACTCCATTATGATAAATTTCTTCGGCGAGTCACAGCTCTGCAACAGAATGGAATCCACGCAACATCCAGCCCATTTGAAGATAGTTCCACATCCTTCATCGTATACTAATTTCGACCATTCTATTAAGGGTTTTAAGCAAAGCGCAATTTAGTTATACAGTTTACTGCTAACTATTATTGTGCTATCAGAGATCTGTGTTCGACAGTGGTATAGACTTTCAGATAAATAATTTCACTGCGTTATCAGTCGTCGACGTATAACTAATACGCCTTCCTCCTTCTGGCCTTGTGAAATTAATTATCTGAAAGTCTATAGATTCAGAAAAGCTGGGATTTATCGGAGATAAACCTTGAGGGTAATATTGATTGCAGCAATCACACTATGCGGAAGAATAAGTCCTGCCAAGTTTGGTAGCCACGAAGATCTATTGCATCTCAGAAATATGCGTCTCGAAACTGATGCAAGTATAATAGGCGCTGGAACTTTAAGAGAAGAAAATCCTGAAATAAAAGGGCCTGAAGGTACAGATTTAAAGAGTCGAATCAGGGCCATTGTCAGCGGTTCCGGTCATATACCAATAGAGGGGAAACTTATATTCAACCAGAGCAATCCTCCAATAATCTTTACAAGTCATTCTGCCGCTCAAAAACTTTCTAAAAAAGTGGGAAGTCTCGCAGAGGTGGTCGCAATCCCATCGGGGCCTTATGGCTTATCAATTGTTGCCTTATTAAGGGAACTTGAAAAGCGTGGTGCGTCATCTGTGTTAGTTGAGGGTGGAGGGAAACTCAATTATTCAAGTATTGCAGAGGGTGTTGTTGATGAGATTGTTGTTACTATAACTCCCAATATATCTGGTAATAGAAACTCTGCATCACTTGTTGATGGACCAGTTGATTCAAACTTACCTTTAGTTAATCTTGAACTTTTATCCAGCAGAGTCGGCAAATCAGGGGAAATATTTGCAAGATACAGGGTGAGGAAAGATACATCATGATTAAACAAGACCTTGCCATTCTTTTTTCCGGAGGGACTGATTCGCTTTCTCTTTATACTTTAGCTGCAGTTAGAAAACATCCCGATATTCCTTCTCCACGTGTGATACACCTGCTTTGCATGCTTAATGGCATGTCTCGGTTCCCAACATTTACAATAAATAGATTTAAAATGGCTGAGAAAATATTAAAGTCACAAGTACCTTCAAATGAGGCCTTGACGCAGTCCAATTTTGTCGAACTTGATATGGGAAGGCTTTTTCAGGAGTTATGGCTCGATAAGTATGAAGAGCTTATGCCTAAGTATAACAGTAAGAATCTTGTATGTGTTGCCTGCAAACTGGCAATGCATGCTCGTGCAATTATATATTGCGTAGAATATTGTATTCCCCTCCTTCTTGCAGGTTATGCAAAAAAACAATCATATTTTCCTGAACAGAGCAAAACATTTATGACAAGAATTTCTTCTTTTTCAGAATCGTTTGGCATAATAACCCGCTTTCCGGTTTATAATGATTTTGATGAGGAAATGATTACAAGACATTTTCTTGAAGACCACGGTCTCCCTTCAACTGGTGGAGGGGAGAGAAAATGCCTTTTTTCACAAACCCGGACAACTGCAACTGAAAAGGAGATAGAAATTTATTTAGATGATATGATCCCTATTGTGAATAAATATATTGAGAGCAGGCTTGAAGGGAGATTAAAGGACTCGGCCAAGTGTTTCCATTCTGAAATGACATGATAGTCCAATGATAAGCTGCATAATTCCAACCAGAGACAGATGTAATCTATTAAAAAGAGCCATTGATAGTGTTATTGATCAGGATTCCGATGAGATTGAGATAGTAGTTGTTGACGACGGATCGATTGATAATACTTTTGAACTGGTTAAAAGAACCTATCCTTTTGTTAAGATTGTAAAGACTAAGGGACTTGGTCCAGGGCCTGCAAGGAATGCCGGTGTTGAGGCAGCGTCATGGGATAAACTTATGTTTCTTGATTCAGATGACGAATGGTTGCCAGGTCATGCCAATAACTTATCAATGTTAATTGATAAAGGATTTGAAGTAGCATATGGTGTTACCAGGACAGTAGATCAGGTTAACGGCGGTGAGTTCATGATTCCGGAAAATGTTACAGGAGGTTATTATGACTGTTTCTATGATCTTTCCAGATGGTGTTCCATGGTTCCTTCTTCAGTAGCGGTAACAAGAAAAGCTTTTGAAGAAGCAGGGGGATTCGATTCTCATATGCTAGGTGAGGATTGGGCTTTTTTTCTAAAGTTAAGCAGTAAATTTCCATTTGCTTTTACGCAGCGAGTTATAACTATAAGGCACTTACATGAAGGAAGCCTATGCTGTAAAAATGAAATTTATAGAAAGATTCTTAATACGCTTGAAATTATCAGGGAGGTTTTAGCTTCAATTGAACGATTTGATTCCAATAATTTTGAGTTTATTGACCGTGCAAAACAGATTGTGATTAAAGAGGGTAAACAATGGAGGACTTTTCAGGAGTTTTACGTGGCTCTAAGAAATCAGGGGATGATATAGAGACTTTAATCCCTGGCTCAGAACACAGACGTGCGCTTAAAACATGCATAGATATTCCAGAACAGAAACCTTCTTTCTCTCTGCCGATAAATGATGTCGGCATATGCAAAAAGACAGTATGGATAAATTTGCCGCAGGGTAAAATACCGTTTGAGACAGATGTTAAGGTAGATTTGCCTTCTTCGATTCGAGGAATTCATATGTCAAGAATTGAGAAGGCAATAGCGGAGCTTTATAATAAAAGTTTTGTTGATATTGCAGAGTACGCAGAAAATCTTGTTAAATCCGTTCAAAGTGGACAGAAATGTTCAAAGGCTTTTGTAAAACTTTTCGGCAGGATTCCAATGGTTCAGAAGGCACCGGCGACACGCTTAAGCTCGATGGATTCTATACAGATTTGTGCAATTGCAGAGCTTATGAAAAGAAAAGAATCTGTTTGTAAAATTTTGACAGGCGCAGGATTAACTCATATTACCGCATGCCCTTGTACCCAGGCATACAACCGTGTTCTTTCAGGAAAAAGTGAATGGATGCCATTGCCGACACATACTCAGAGATCGATAACCTGGCTTACAATTGAAAGAGATAGGGCCAGGCCTACTTATGAGGAACTTATATTATGCCTTAAATCATCTCTTCATTCAACATATGACCTGTTGAAACGTCCCGATGAAGCTGAACTTGTCCTTTTGGCTCATAATGCACCACAGTTTGTCGAGGATACTGCAAGAGAAACGGCAAAGGAAGTTGGTATAAGGTTTGGCGACTTTCTTCCAGAGTCCGTTTTTGTTAAAATAGAATCATACAGTTTAGAAAGTATTCATAATCACGATGTGCAATGCAGCATAAAGACAACAATGGGCGAAATCCTGAAAGTGATAACTATTTGAGCATCTTTACTTCTAATAAGCCGTTGACACGGACGAAATTATTTCATATCATTATTATGTGAACAATCTTTTCGAGGTATGAGATGAACTCATTAAAAAAGCTTAAAATGAAGAAGGTAAAGAATCTGCTATCCTCAAAAGAGGACGTCAATAAAGTACGGTCTTCCCTGGAGCAGAAAACCGCTCAAGCCTTTGTAGACTTTGCCAAGTCAAAGCAGAAAGTGCAGGAGATGGCTCACCTGAAATACCTCGACTGAATTTTAACAACCCTTTTGTTATCAAGTCAGTATGCTTTTTTACGACAAGCATTTGGGGTATCCTATTCAAAAGTCATGGTAAAATTCGTTTTCAGTTTTCCAAAACCCTTTATTCATGGGGATCTTAACTTCAAAATATTAAAAGTATTTTGTATCCGTAAATCACAGCAAAGGGAGATTGTTAACAAAATGGCCGCAATTAACATAGAAATTCCCACACGATTAGCACGAACACTTCCCGCAAGTCAGGAAGAGCTGGAAGAAGTTATAGAACTTGGTCTTAAACGATTTAAGGCTCGCCGCAACAAACGACTCAAAAATATCACCGAAGAAACATTTGCGGCCCTTCCCATAAAAGACCATAAGCTTATCGAACAAGTGATCGAACAGGCAAAATATGGAGAGTAAGCCTCTCGACGATGCTCCAGAAGGGATATCCATCTTTGTAGATACCAATGTGTTAATATATCATCTGCTGGAGGATGAGATTTATGGTGTATCTTGCCGAAACTTTCTAAGGCGTGTCGAGGAAAAGAGCGTAACGGGATTTACTTCTCCGACGGTCATTTCTGACTGAGACATTGTTTCTATATCTTCGATTCTGGGTCATAGCGAATAAGAAAATAGCTCCAAAAAAGGTTTTGGATTACATTAAGCGGCACCGTGGAGTTACCAAAGAAGTCGACTTCCCAAAGCCACAGACATTGTTTACTATCTTTAAGATTCTCTCCATTAACAACGCCGTCTTGAGGACATCTTACGACATGACAGAACGCTATAATTTGCTTCCAAACGATGCCATCAACACTGCCCTTATCAGACGTTATGGGCTCCCAGCGATTGCTACTCGTGATGATGATTTCGATGACATCGATGGCATTGTGGTATTCAAACCTGAGGCCTCATCCCCATCTCTCGCCTAGAGTTCCAGACGTATGTCAAAAACTCAACCTATCAGGCGCTCTTCCGGGCTTAACATGGAAAAAATAAAGATCACAAAAACCCGAAAGGGAAATCCCATCTATTCCATACGAATCACCCGCTCATTCCGGGCCACCCTCACCATAGAAGATCCCTTCATCCTGATCACGATTCCGCATAACGCCCCACTCTCGATAGTTAATAATTATGATGCGACCCCAGCTCATTCTGTTTTTTTCAACCCTGAACCGATAACTGTAAACCGTGAACGGTTACTAACAGACGTCGGGTATTAATGCGTCCAATAATCTGGGAAAATCGCTATCACCTCCTAAAACCATAAAATTAATGTTACGTTTTATTACGTACTGGTACCATAGCATCTTTTGCAAAAAACCTTTCCTTTGTTTCATATGCAGCCCATAGTTTTCTGGTGCCGATTAAGTCGTCGACCAATCTCACGGTAGCTCAGACCGTAAAGAACTAAATGATAGCTGAACACTAACGCTCCTGAAGTGTTAAGTGCGAATAGGACATGGTGTGCTCCTTCTGTGTGTGGGTTGGTTGCTCTTCTCACACTACCAGAATACACATCATGTCCAACTATAATTTTACGTGGTGCACTTTGAAGTTGAATTCACCCGATTCCAATTGACTTTTAGATTATTGGTGTATATTTTAAAAATATATACGACAAGGAGAGGTGATAAAATGGAAACAGCAAAATTATTTCAGAATGGCAGTTCTCAAGCAGTAAGGCTGCCCAAGGCATTCAGAATTCCTGGTAATGAGGTAAAAATATTCAAAAAAGGCAGCCAGGTTATACTGGAGCCCATAGAAACGACATGGGACTCGTTGTTTGAATCTCTCGGTGAATTTCCGGAAGATTTTATGAAAGACGGACGTAATCAGCCTGCCATGCAGAAGAGGGAGTCTTTTTGATGCACTATCTGAAAGTCTATAGCCCATTAAAAAACGCCCATCGGAGGTTCTTGAGCGATTTAGGCAACATTCACCGAAGGATGTCGCAATCTCCACAATCACTCTGTTCGAACTTGAATATGGGGTCGAAAAAAGCGAATACCGGCAACGTTCCGAGGATGCCCTTGCCAAATTTCTTCTGCCATTGAACCTTATTAACTTAGATCGTTCCTCTGCTATAGAAGCCGCAACTATTCGCGTACAACTTGAAAAGAAAGGAATGCCGATTGGTCCTTATGATCTACTTATAGCAGGTTTGGCCAGATCACGGGACATGACATTGGTGACCAACAATACTAAAGAATTTGAAAGAATTGTTGGTCTGCATCTGGAAAACTGGGTTGAATAACGTCCCTATTGCAACCCATAAGGTCACAAATCATCAGCGTCCCCTCTGGAGGTACAGCAACCAGCAAAAGTATTTGTCAACTCAAAGCCCAAAACTGCTTCTCCAAAAAGCCCAACACCCAAAACTTCATTCAACTGTGGTCTAAAAACAGAAACTTATAAACTAATGAGCGTCCCGCAGGCTTTACCCTAAAAAAATAACATTAAATAATATCAAGTAGTTAAGAATGTGTCAATGTTGATCTGGAAGATTCCGGTCCGAGTCTCACATTTTCTTATTATAATAATCAAGGTTTGACCCCAGATTCAAGAAAGAGAAGGCAGGGCCATTGCTGTCCCTGCCTTTAATTAAGCGATTTAAAGAAGCACTAATTTACTATTGCGCCGGATTGACCACAAGCGTTTCGAAGGTTTCTTCAGCTTCATTTCCACAACTATCGGTGGCGCGACTACCCCATTCGATATGGGTATCAATACCTCCTGAATCCAATATCGTAATTGTATCATCTGCTATGCTGACCACACAAGATTCTGTCTTGTCGATCCGCTTGCCTTTCTTAGTAAGGAAGAAGCAGTCGTAACTAGTTATTACAATAGACGGATCAGGGTCGCAGTTGTCTGTTGCCGTGGCCGTAAACGAAATAGGCGCATCTGGCGGAATAATGGTAGCCGGTGCGTTAAACGAGATTTCCGGGGCAGTGGTATCCACCACTTCGATGGTCTGCACGCAGCTACTAACGTTTCCAGCATCATCGGTAGCGGTCCAGGTCCGGGTGATGGTCTTTTCCGCTGGACAGGAGCCTGACAACTCAACATCGGAATAAGTAACTGTTGGCGCTGGTTCGCAATTATCGCTGGCCGTAGCAAATCCTGTATTACTTGGATCAGTCGAAGTGTCGCACTCAATAGTCATATCCAGTGGACAGGTCAGCGTTGGCGCTGTTGTGTCGTCAATTTTCCCACTTATAACGTTGGATATCTCAGATTTGTTACCGGCCTCATCAATTGCTTTTATGGCAAAGTAGTACTCTGTGTTGCAATCCAAGTCTAAGATAGTATATTGCTCTTCTTCTCCAGAAGTCTTCGGAGGATCCATGCCCTCCACTTGACTCGCACTACCAAAATTTGCCTCATCAATGGGTATTTTTGAATATCTGAGATCGTAACTTGTGGCACTTCCATTGTCCATGTCATCTCCAGGGGCTATCCATCCCAAAACAATGGCTGGCGGATCCTGGACGATGTTTATTACGCTAAGCGTTGTGACCTTACATGGACCAATATTGTCACCTGTCTCATAAGCTGAAAGCTCGAAAGCCCCTGCACTTGTCACACGTTCAAAGTTATAGCCTAATTCAGCGGCCTGATTGCTCATTTCACGTGCAACCATACCTGATTCATCAGTAGTCAAAATATCATATGGCAGGATCATTACAGAATTTTTATCCGATTGAATACCCGGCCCATCTTTAAACTGAGCACCCAACTCTGCTGTGTCATAGACATTGTCAGCCAAAACTCTTACTGAATATCGTCCATTTCCGGCGTATTGAGTAAAAAAACCGGAGTAGATGCCGTCGAGCTGAAACCGATCGGCGCCTTGGCCGTTGTCCGAAAGCAGAACTGTAACTGGTGGGCCGCTTGGGGGAGAAACCTCCGCCCAAACATGTGCCCCGATAATTGACTCAGTGGAGATAAGTGATGCATAAATGGCTAAAGGTTCGGGATAGGACACTGCGTTTGCGCTGAGCGATGCGGAAAGGGTTATGGCCGCCTCTGATGGCGCGCGGGAAGAGGTTACTTCCATATTAACTTCCGCGCTTGCAACGTCCGAATTTATGACTTGCGCTGTCCAGTTCCCGCTTTGCGCAATCCCCTCGATTCTGAACATGATGATTCCCAGGCTGTCATCCCTCGAGTAACCGGGATAGGTTGAATTGAGAACGGTATTATCGGGTTTTACTAAATTAACTTCGATATCTGCAATGTCTGAGGCAGAACCGGAAAAAGTAAAAATGGTGTTTTGTCCCAGTGAACTGTCAATCAAAGCATAAAAAGTACCCGTTCCTTTGGCAGGAATATCATTTGTTTCACTTGCAACGGTATTGCCGGGTATACTGGCAATTAGCATTGCTGCACTGGTGTAAGCCTCATTCAGTGCTTGGATGTCTCCATCTTGAGCAAAATAATAGACGCCCCCAGTACTGTCAGCAATGTCTTGTAATTTTGGATCGGACGCGGCACCTAATCCGATGCAATAGACCTTGATGTTCGATGCTTCTATAGATGGCAACACATCCGCTATCATAGGAGAAGTATTTTCCTCTCCGTCGGTTAAAAGCATCATAACTTGATTAAGACCAGATGTGCTGCTATCAAGCTCATCCTTGGCTTTTTGCATCCCCCCACCGATACTGGTCGTACCATCGGAATCAGAAGTAGGAATTTTGTTTTTTATTGCAGTTCTGGAGGCATCATCTGTTATCTCGGTAAGTCCTTTTTCAAGGGTAGCAGTGTCATCGAATTTGACTACCGCCACGTAGCTGCCTTGCTCCGTTCGATCTACAAAGTTTTTCGCAGCCCTTGCAGCATTATCGATTCGATCATAATATCCCATCGAACCGGATACATCGATGACCAGCACAATATCCGCTTTGGAAGCTTTTTTGGTTTCGAACACAGGATCCTTGTATGTGATCGTTGTTCCCCCAGAGTGTTTAAACCCATCGGAGTGGGCTTCGATCACAGACCATGTGCTTCTGCGACTCCAAATCCTGTTCTGATGATTATTGACGGTGCTGTTGTGCTTGTATTTATCATCTGAACTGTCATCGCAAAAGGAATCTATACCTGGGTTCCACTGACGGTGCATTATGCTTGCCTTGGCGCCATTAACGTTGTTTTTTGTAGTGTTGCAGGCAGCCCCTGACTGTACTCTCTCATCACAGTCCCTTTCGATTTCCTGGAGGGCGGTGCATCTATTCCATCCAGCAGAAGTCTTGTAAACTTGATACCATGCGCCGCTTTTGTATACATAATCGCAATATTCATCTCCGAGGCCGAATCGATAATGACCCCACTCATGAACGACTGTATCACCTGCCATGCTTCCATCGTCAATCTGTATTCTTCCAGGTGAAGCACATGCTCCGCAGCCGATATTGTTTCCGATGAAAATATCCGCTCCCGCAACGGTTTCACCTTCCGAGGCTGCATACGATGGGTCATCTGGCCAACTATCTGGAACAAGTATAATGACTTTGCCAAATATGGCTTGTTGATGGAGAGCAGTGTGAAGGTATTCAGAAGCGTCGGTCATCATATCCTCAATATCATTGATCATCGTCTCATTTCCGGCATGGGGCATGGTGGGATCAATGGCGACAACCACCTCATACTCTCCGTTGCTGAGACTTACAGCTAAGGCGGTCCCCAATCCAAAACAGACAAGACAACAGGCTATAAGTGATACTCCTATTATTCTGATTTTGTGACTCATGGCAAAACCTCCTTTCCAATAGCTTTTGGGATCACTTTACAACTACTAAGTAATCATTTGAGATTTCAGATTGTAATGCTCTGTTATTTCTTGAAACTACACAAAAATAGAAAATGCCTTTGCCAAGACCGCAGATTTTATGCTCCTGTGTTTTTCCTGACTTACTTGAGTATTTGCCTTCATAACCTAAATTTGCTTTATTCCAAAGCTCTATTGATGTTATGCTTTGAAAAGAATATCGAATCTCATACCTCCCATCTTGGGCAATATTTGCAGGAGTCTGCCAAAATAAGTGGATACAATGATCTGAATCGACAGAAGCATATAGAGTTGTTATTTTTAGCGGTGGTAGTCTGGGTTTTCCTGTGTAGCCAAATGCATTGATACTTATTATCGACTCAATTTTAAAAGGTGTGACAAAACCGGGCGATTGATCAGGATCATTCGTTGATTGTGAATCTGGCAAGTCTTCTCCGAACGGCTTAGCAAAATGAGCAGTGCTATCATTGTCATTAGCTTCAATCCTCACCTGATATTGTCCATCTTCTTCCAAATCAGTTATCACCGCTGTGTAGGAACCACTATCTGGGAGCGTCCAACCAACCAAAATATTCTCAGAAAAAGTTATCGTGAAAGGTTTACCAGAAGGTGGAATTACTACACCTGAAACTTGGGCACCCGATATCGGGTATGGCTTGGAAAGAAATACTTGAATTGTTATTGGTTCTGGATAGTAGAACTCTTTGTTATCCATAGGAATTTTCATTTCAACACTGACATTTTTAGCTTTCTTGATTGAAAGGGCTTTCGTCTCCTCGTCTGTTTGGTTTTTCTCCGCGGCATGTTTAGTATCTTCCAAGGCCAAGGCTCCCATCCCAGTGAGAATGAATAAAAGGACAAAGGTTTCTATAATTATTCGTATAAGCGTTAGCAATAGATTTTTCATGATAGTTTTGATTGATTATTATATCTTAAAAAAAACAGAAATTAATCTTTCTAAACGATTACACTCCAGGTCTCTTTATTTTCCATCCTTATTTCACGATAGTTTAATTTATCAAGAGCGAATTCTGAGCTCCTAACAGAATAAATTCTCTTCTGTCAGGAGCAAGGCATGCACATTTTGAGGGGTTTCTCCATGTTGATAACCTCCGAATAGAAGTCATGACCACCAGCCAAGCCGCTGGCTTGATTACGCCCTATAATGGCATTGTTACCGACACACCCTGGGGATACTAACTCTTGCAGAGACGCTGATCTGTGGCCATGATGTTAGGATTTAAGGAATTAGAAAATGCCTCCAAGGGAAAAGTACCCCTTGGAGGCTTTATATTGATACTTTCTGACGAGTGTATTTCATGGCTTGTTCCAGAAGATAGGTATACATAAATGATGATGTCATCAATACAAGATTCTTCTGGAATGTCAATATTGGAAAATTGGGGGTATAATATGGGGATAATCCCCCTATTATGAGATGGATAGAAGGTGGGTTCTGAGGTTTATTTTCTTGTTCTTTATGCCAAGCTTTTCCCTGATATTGCTCCGGTGAAAATCGATTGTACTAGTGGCCAGATTCAGAAATTCCGCAATTTCTTTAGTGGTTTTACCCTGCCTGACAAGATTCGTTACCTGAATTTCCGCGGGAGTGAGCTTCAAATTTATTTTGGAAAATTCGCGCACCAACGGCGCAACAATCTCATTCAAATTTGATTCGATGATATTTACATAGGCCTTTTGTTTGCTGTCCAATCTACTCTTGTTTAATCTTTCCAAAAAAGGCACAATCAGCTCCTTTGCATTCAGCAATACCGTCTCTTCAAGCTCTGTTTTGGCTTCGATTCTTTGTTGCATCAAAACCTTGAGCGCTGTATTTGTTTCCTCAAGTTTACAGGTCTGCAACTCTAATTCCGCCCTTGTTTTCTTTTGGGATTTCTCAGCCTTCTTGAGACCGGATATTGCCGCCTGTAGTTCTTTTTTGGTTTTTGAAAGCTCTATTGTTCGTTCATAAAGACGTTTTTCTAACTTGCAGTACTCCTTTTGCAGATCTTCTACCTCTTTTCTGCCTTTAATCTCTCGAACACATACAACGACACCTGTCAGGTCTGCGTTTTGACCAAAAACAGGAAAAGCGCTGACCTCCCGCCATCCCTTTGCTCCATCCACCTCAACCACGGACACGATTTCGTGCTGAACACTATGGTCATTGAGAGATCTTTCCGCGGGGCAAAACTCACAAGGTTTACTTTTTCCATGGTAGGCTTCGTAACATTTTCTGCCTATGACAGGAAGGGCATGGGGGTACCATTTTTCAACTGTTTTGTTAACCAGCAGTATGTTTAAATCGCTGTCAAGCACTGATATGCCATGACAAATCGCATCAAAGGCAATCCTCAAGTGTTTTCCTCTTTCATGTTTCATGAGCACTCCCTTCGACCCGGGCAAATATCATGCTGTATAAATTCTAAATACATAATCGGATCTTTTTATCGACTTATTAAATCTCCTTATGTGGATAAATGGAGGTGTTAATACAGATGACCTTCCATTCTAAACCTACAGGACATATGCCTTTTTAAGCAAAAAACATGCCATTGATATTATTATTGAAGTAATTCTTTGGATATTAAATAGTTACATTAATTGTATGACAAAAGGCAGCTATGCTAATTCATAGAAAATATGTGAAATTGAGAAGTAAATTACATAAATTCTATTATATTTTTACATAGTTTGCAGGATAGTACATGGGAAAGAGGGAAATGCGGGACATCACGATGTGCGATGCAGCATAAAAACAACAATGGGTGAAATACTGAAAGTGAGAACTAGTGCCTGTCCGAAAAGTATTTTTTTTTAATGCTGGCAATAGTTTCAGCTTATTTACCGATGTGAAGATTTGTGAAAAAGCTATTAGCCATTAGCTGTTAGCTCTTAGCTGAATGTGTTATCTGTTTGATTAAAGCTATTAGCCATTAGCGGTTAGCTCTTAGCTAAAGGCTAACTGCTAAAAAACAAAGCTAAAGGCTAATTGCTAAAAGCTAACTGCTAAAAATCTTCGATTTGAGAATAGCATCCAACTGACTATAATCTCAGGTGTTTTAAGTTTTCGTCCCCGTTCCTAAGCATCTTTACTTCTGATAAGCGTATAAAACAGCTCAATATTTTTTTTGTTGGGGCCAGGCCTCTTGTCAACTATAACTTTCCAGGAAGTATGCCCCTCTAACTGAAATAATACTTCTGTAATTTTTGCAATTATACCAGCCTGATCAGTTCCTGCCAGGTTGATAATTTCAGTTTCATGAAAAGTTACAACGTCGTCTTTGTGCATTCCTTTTTCAAGGCCGTATAAAACTGATCCTTCGCCGATATCAACCAATGCACGGTTAAGAGCGGCAGATAATTTTGGCGCAATAGGTGATAAATCCCTGTAAATCTGTTTTGCCAGTTCATAATTTGTCATTTATATAAATATCCTTAAATACCATTACAATGGCCCAAAAGTATAATAAAACAGCAGGTAAGAAAGAAGTCAAAAGGGGTTATAAGAAAAAACTCATAACCCCCTCATAACCCCTCAGATTATCTGGCTGAGGGACAAGGATTCGAACCTTGATTAACGGGGCCAGAACCCGTCGTCCTGCCTTTAGACGATCCCTCATTAAAATCTTATTTTGTAATAAATATATAGACTTTCAGATAAATAATTTCACAAGGCCAGAAGGAGGAAGGCGTATTATAGCACGTACCGTATATGATGATTCTAAAAATCATTGATAACATATTGTAATTAAAGAAGTTAAAAATATAAATCCGTATCAAGATATACGGGACACGCTATAGTTATACGTCGACGACTGATAACGCAGTGAAATTATTTATCTGAAAGTTTATAATAAAATTAACAATTGAGTCAAGTTAATTCAGCACTTTTTTCAATACAACTAAGCTAATGTCATGTCATGCGTGAAATATCGTATCAGGGACTCGTCAATGGTTGCGGTCTTAGGCTTATGGAGTGTGTTCGTTTGCGGGTCAAAAACCCTTCGGGATTGCTTCATGCGCACGACTTCCGTCTCATGAGGCGTACTTAGCGCACGCCGCAGTGACAACGGAATGAAGTGCGACGCCGAAGTTGGGTTTTTTACTTTGTCATCAATAATCTACTTGATTATATGAGACAGTTGAGGTAAGTACACAACAATCATAAATAATTGCAGGGGTGCCTGTCCGGCTGAGAAAATACCCTTTGAACCTGACCTGGATTATACCAGCGTAGGGAGCGGAAACTAAAATTTTGTTACGTTTTCATTTTCAAAGGGCCATATCTCCAGCAAGGAAGGTATCGGCCTTTTTTAATTTACAGGATTGATATTATAGCGGTTCTCAAGGAGATAAGTCATGGGCGTTACCAGGGTTCTGACCATCGCTGGATCGGATTCAGGCGGAGGAGCGGGAATACAGGCAGATTTGAAGACTATCACCGTCTTGGGCGGATTCGGAATGAGTGTCATAACTGCTTTGACCGCTCAAAATACCCTTGGCGTACAAGGGCTTTATGAAGTCCCGGAAGATTTTGTAGAAAAACAGTTTGATTCCGTAGCTACAGATATAGGAATTGATGCAGCCAAAACCGGGATGCTGGCCAATTCCAAAATAATAAGAGTGGTTTCTAAAAAGCTGCGGCAATATGGAATAAATAAGCTTGTTGTAGATCCTGTAATGGTGGCAAAAGGAGGGGCTCCACTTATAGTAAATGAAGCAAAAAAATCCCTGATAGAAGAACTTTTGCCCTTAGCGCTTATAATTACACCAAACATTCCTGAAGCTGAAGAACTGGCTAAAAGCAAGGTATCATCTATTGACGATATGAAAAAATCAGCCGAAATTATCTGCGGGTTAGGGGCAAAAAACGTAGTTGTAAAGGGTGGACATCTTGCCGGCAATCCCGTGGACATTTTGTATGATGGAAAAAACTTTCACGAGTTTACTTCTGAGAGGATAGATACGAAAAATACTCATGGTACTGGTTGTACATTTTCCGCTGCTATCGCTACAAAGCTTGCAGAGGGAAAATCTGTCTTTGAAGCAGTAAAAACAGCAAAAGAATACACAACTGCCGCCATACGGTTTTCTCTGAATATAGGCAGCGGACATGGTCCGACAAACCACCTGGCCCATGTTCTGCAGGAAAGTGAACGATATAACTGTATTCAAAAACTTAAGGCTGCTCTGCAAAGATTAAATGCTGAAAAATGCGGAAATATTATTCCCGAAGTACAATCAAACTTAGGCTATGCCCTGCCTTATGCAAACAAGGCAGAAGACATTGCAGCCATACCGGGGCGAATTATCAAGATTGGAGAAAAGACCAGAACTTTCGGCGATCTCGCTTTTGGAGCTTCCAGTCATATTGCCAGCATAATCCTGAGCGCCATGAAATATAATGTGGACTACCGATGCGCTATGAATATAAGGTTCTCCGAAGACATTATAAATATATGCATGTCATTGGGATTTGATGTGGATAATTTTGACCGATCTGATGAGCCTGATGATACAAAGTCTAAAGAGGGGTATTCTTTAAAATGGGGAATTGATTCTGTACTTTCAAAGAGGAATTCAATACCCGATATAATTTTTGACCGCGGTGATTTAGGCAAGGAGCCAATGATAAGGGTTATAGGTAAAATTCCTGCTGACGTTGTAAATAAAGTAATAAGTATATCAAAGAAATTAAAAACCTTGTAACCTAAAATGAATGAATCATGCCCAGGCGTGGCTGCTAAAAGCTAAAAGCTCGCCCGAAGGGCGCTAATTTAAGGAGATTAATAATATTATGGCATTGAACGAACTTATAATAACCAGAGCAATAATTGACCGTTTTTCACAAAAATTTCTGGAACACACAGAGGTTGAAACTGCAATAGTAGGCGGAGGCCCATCCGGACTTGTAGCAGCGTATTTTCTGGCAAAAGCCGGCATAAAAGTAGCTCTTTATGAACGCAAGTTAAGTCTAGGCGGCGGAATGTGGGGCGGCGGAATGATGTTTAATGAAATAGTGGTACAAAAAGAAGGCAAAGAAATACTAGATCTTTTTGATATAAAAACAAGAGAATATCAGCCGGGATATTTTACAGCAGATGCCATTGAATCCATTACCACGATATGCTCATATGCAACTAAGGCTGGGGCAAAAATCTTTAATTGTATGAGTGTCGAAGACGTTGTAATTAGGGAAAATCGTGTTGCTGGCCTTGTTATTACATGGTCACCTGTGGAAACTTCAGGGCTTCATGTTGATCCCCTTACAATTATGGCAAAAAATGTTGTTGATGCAACAGGACATGCAACAGAAATGCTTCATGTTATTGAGCGAAAAGCAGATATGAAGTTAAATACTGAAAGCGGGGGAGTAATGGGCGAACGGTCCATGTGGGCAGAGAAGGCAGAAAAACTGACAATTGAAAACACCAGGGAAATCTGCCCGGGCGTATATGTCGCAGGAATGTCAGCTAACGCAGCTTTTGGTGGCCCAAGAATGGGTCCAATCTTCGGAGGAATGCTTCTCTCAGGAAAGAAAATAGCAGAGCTGATTATCGCAAAAACGGAGATATAGATTATGACTCAATTAGAAATGGCACGTAAAAATAAAATCTCAGAAGAAATGGAGATATGTGCCAGACATGAAGGAGTTGATCCTGAATTCATTCGCAAGGGAGTTGAAAATGGTAATATAGTAGTAATAAGAAACAAAAAGCACAAATCCATTTCACCTCTCGCAATTGGCAAGGGTTTAAAAACAAAAGTCAACGCCAATATCGGAACGTCAAAAGACCGTACGGATATTGACTTAGAACTCAAGAAGGTAAGAATATCTGTTGCTGCCGGAGCAGATACTATTATGGATCTCTCTACAGGTGGTAATATCAGAGCAATAAGGAAAGCAATTATCAAAGAATCATCATTGGTAATTGGAACAGTACCTATATATCAGGCCGCGGTTCAGATGCTGAATTCTAAAAAAGCTATCGTTGAAATGAGCGCTGAGGATATGTTCAGGGTCATAGAAGAAAATGGTGAAGACGGTGTGGATTTCATTACAGTTCATTGCGGGATAACAAGAAAAAGTATTGGCTGCCTTGAAATTGGAGGGCGTCATTTAGGCATTGTCAGCAGAGGAGGAACTTTTTTAGCTAATTGGATAAAATGTAACAAAAGAGAAAATCCTCTCTATGAACAATATGATAAATTGCTTGAAATAGCCAGGCATTACGACATGGTCATCAGTCTCGGCGATGGTTTGAGGCCAGGATGTATTGCCGATGCAACTGACAGAGCACAGATTGAAGAACTGATAACCCTTGGCGAACTTACAAAAAGAGCAAGAGATCAAGGTGTTCAGGTTATGATTGAAGGCCCCGGACATGTTCCAATCAGAGAAATTAAGGCTAATGTTGAGCTGGAAAAAAGTCTTTGCCAGGGAGCTCCATTCTATGTACTTGGTCCAATTCCCACAGACATAGCGCCTGGCTATGACCATATTACTGCCGCTATTGGAGGAGCCATTGCCGGATCAGCCGGCGCAGACTTCCTGTGTTATGTTACTCCGGCGGAGCACTTAAGACTACCTACTATAGAAGATGTAAAAGAAGGTATAATTGCTTCAAAAATTGCCGCACACATTGCAGACATCGCAAAGGGGGTTCCCGGCGCAATTGAAAAAGATTTACTCATGGCAAAATACAGAGATGAATTCAACTGGGAAGGTCAGGTAAACATTTCTATAGACCCTGAAAAAGTAAGGACCTGTCTGGAAACCAGTGAAAGTGCCGGCAAAGAAGGCTGTACCATGTGTGGTGAGTTCTGTGCAATTAAACTGGGAAAAATAAATAGTGCCTGAACGAAAAGCTATTAAATCGATTTGTTGGGTTTCGCCCTGATAAATTAAGTTCCTCCAAGTGATTTATTTTTGTAGGTTGGGTTGAGGCACGAAACCCAACAAAATTGAGGGGCTCAACCCAACCTACAAAAAATCGAGGTTTCTGTTCAGACACTAAATAGTTAACGCCTCGCTACCTGCGAGGCCTGCTGCCGGGCTTTCAATGGCGGCATACATTTTTATTCGCTTTAGCCAGCCATTCCATTAATCTATTCCACCAGCTTTTCTTCTTGATAATCTCACTTGAATTTTTGAGCGGCGATATCTTATTATTCATAATATAAAACATATACTATATATATTTCAAAAAATAGCTTTTTTAAATAGTTACAAAATGCTTGACATTCTTAATTCAGATTGTTACGTGTCAACTTTAAACCTAAATTGAACGATTTTTTACTCGACCTGCACCAATCTTTTGCGCATCAAGGACTTGCGAAAAGTCTCGACATACACATTGGTATGCCTATGCTTTTTCGCAAACCTTGTTGCATCAAAATCTTGGCACATTTCTTCGCAAAAAATCGCTCAACTTAGGTTAAATTAAATTCAGGTAGTTAACATGACAAAAAAAGCAACCGAACTAATCGTTATTGGTCTAATTATTATCCTCGTTGTAGGTGTATTATCCTGCCACGAGAAAATGGGCTGATAACTGCTTAATTAAATTAACCAATCCTAAAAAATCCGTTATCAGCCCAAAAAGCTAATAACGGATTTTTTATTATGGAGATTCTCAAATGAAAAGTGATAATGCAAAAAAAGGTATTGAAAGAGCCCCACACCGCAGTCTCTTTAAGGCAATGGGTTATACGGATTCTGAGATTAAAAGACCTCTCATAGGTATTGCCAACTCAGCAAACAGTATCATCCCCGGCCATGTAAATCTTGATAAAATTGCTGAAGCTGTGAAGGCTGGAGTTTACATGGCAGGCGGTACTCCGATTGAATTCGGGACTATTGGTGTTTGCGACGGCATTGCCATGAATCATACAGGCATGAAATATTCCCTCGGCAGCAGAGAACTGATTGCCGACTCCATAGAGGTTATGGCTGTTGCTCATGCATTTGATGCAATGATAATGGTTACAAACTGTGACAAAATTGTTCCAGGGATGCTTATGGCTGCCGCACGTCTGGACATCCCCACCATTGTAATAAGCGGAGGTCCGATGCTTGCTGGAGAGCATCCTGAAAAAGCCGGCTCTGAAAAAATAGATCTTATCACTGTCTTTGAAGCTGTTGGTGCGGTGCTTTCTGGAAAAATGACTGAAAAAGAGCTGTCTGCAATTGAGGATGCCGCCTGCCCTACTTGCGGATCCTGTGCCGGTATGTTTACTGCCAACTCTATGAACTGCCTGACAGAAGCTATAGGAATGGGTCTGCCAGGCAATGGAACAATACCCGCGGTTATGGCCGCTCGAATCCGTCTTGCCAAGGAAGCCGGGATGCAGATCATAAGCCTTCTTGAAAAAAATATTACACCCAAAAAAATCATGACAAAAAAAGCCTTTAAAAACGCTCTCACCGTTGATATGGCATTGGGCTGCTCCACAAATACCGTACTGCATCTTACAGCTTTAGCAAAAGAAGCTGGAGTAGATATAGATCTCAACCTAATTAATGAAATAAGCAAAATTACACCACATCTCTGTTCGTTAAGTCCTGGCGGAAAAGATCACCTGGAAGACTTAAACCGTGCCGGTGGAATAAGTGCAGTTATAAAGGAATTATCCGGAGCCGGGCTTATTAATGATGAATGTATTACAGTAACAGGCAAAACAGTTGGCGAAAACACCATAGATAAAATGATACTGGATAATAATGTAATTCGTTCAGTCAACAATCCCTATCACTCCCAGGGCGGACTTGCTGTGATGTTCGGCAACCTTGCCCCCGATGGATGTGTTGTAAAACAATCAGCGGTTCTTGACGAAATGTTATGCCATGAAGGCCCTGCCAGAGTATTTGATTCAGAAGAAGATGCCGGTAAAGCAATAATGGAGAACAAAATAAAAAAAGGAGATGTTATTGTAATCCGCTATGAGGGACCAATGGGCGGTCCTGGTATGCGCGAAATGTTGACTCCGACTTCGGCAATTGCAGGTATGAAACTGGACGCTCATGTCGCACTTCTTACAGACGGCCGTTTTTCTGGGGGAACAAGGGGTGCTGCAATAGGACATATTTCTCCTGAAGCTATGCAGGGCGGGCCTATTGCAATTATTCAGGAAGGGGATATGATTTCTATAGATATTCCCGAAAAAAACATAACGCTCAAAGTATCTGAAGAAGAGATACAAAATAGATTATCAAAGTGGTCTCCCCCAGGGCCAAAGATAACCCATGGCTATATGGCCAGATACGCGCGCATGGTTTCATCTGCCAGCGATGGAGCAATTTTTAAATAGTTATTTACTAATACGAGTAACCCGTAACCCGCAAATTGAAAGGAAATTTTATCATGAAACTTACAGGTGCACAAATCCTTATGGAAGTACTAAAGGAAGAAGGTGTAAAAACTATTTTTGGATTTCCGGGTGGCGCTGTCATAGATATCTATGACGAACTTGCTAAGACCGATATACATCATGTCCTTGTGCGCCATGAACAAGGGGCCGTACATGCTGCTGACGGTTATGCAAGAGCCAGCGGCGGGGTGGGCGTCGTTCTTGTTACTTCCGGTCCCGGAGCAACCAATACAGTTACTGGAATAGCGTCCGCCTATATGGATTCAATTCCAATTGTTATATTTACCGGCCAGGTTCCCACTCAGCTTATTGGAAACGATGCTTTTCAGGAAGTGGATATTGTTGGGATAACAAGACCTTGCACAAAACACAATTACCTTGTTAAAGATACTAAAGATCTGGCAAGGATTGTAAAAGAAGCTTTTTATATTGCCCAGTCAGGACGTCCGGGACCTGTTCTGATAGATATTCCCAAGAATGTCGCAGCAACTAAAATTAATTATAAGCCGCCAAAAAAGATTCATTTAAAGTCTTACAATCCTACGTATAAGCCAAATATCAGGCAAGTTAGCAAAGCGGCAAGTCTTATAAATGATGCCAAAAGGCCGGTTATTTTTGCCGGAGGCGGAGTTGTTCTTTCAAAAGCTTCAAAAGAGCTTACAGAGTTAGCACAAAAAACCAAAACTCCTTTGACAGCTTCCTTAATGGGATTGGGGGCATTCCCTGGTACAGATCCTCTGTGGCTTGGAATGATTGGCATGCATGGCACGTACAGGGCAAACATGTCAACGGGAGCTTGTGACCTGATGATAGCTGTTGGTGTTCGTTTTGATGATCGTGTTACAGGAAAAACCGATGAATTTGCTTCACAAGCAAAAATAATACACATAGATATTGATCCAACATCGATACAAAAAAATGTTCCTGTTACCATTCCCATTGTCGGAGACTGTAAAACAACACTTGGACAACTTAATAAACTTTTAGACAAGGAAGATCTGGGTGATTTAAACGAAAAGAGAAAAAAGTGGCTTGAAGAAATTGAGAAGTGGAAAAATACAAAACCCCTGGCATATGCTCAGGAAAAAGTTATCAAGCCTCAATATGTTGTGGAAAAGCTTTACGAACTAACCAAGGGAAAAGCTATAATAACTACTGAAGTAGGTCAGAATCAGATGTGGGCCGCCCAGTATTATCATTTTGACAAACCCAATCATTTTATTACTTCTGGTGGTTTGGGTGTAATGGGTTTTGGACTTCCAGCAGCAATAGGAGCTCAATTGGCCTGCCCCAAAAAACTTGTAGTGGATATTGCAGGAGATGGCAGTATTCAGATGAATATCCAGGAAATGGCAACTGCTGCCCAATGCGGTCTTCCGGTTAAGGTTGTAATCTTGAACAATAGTTATCTTGGCATGGTCAGGCAATGGCAGGAGCTTTTTTACGAAAAGCGTTATTCACAAACAGGTATGGAACACGCTCCGGACTTTGTTAAACTGGCTGAGGCTTATGGAGCAGTAGGATTAAGAGCTACAAAACCGGAAGAAGTTGAAAAAGTGCTCAAAAAAGGTCTTTCCACTCCTAAAGCAGTAATCATGGATTTTGTTGTAGAACAGGAAGAATGCGTTTATCCCATGGTTCCTGCAGGTGCGCCTTTAACGGAGATGCTGCTGGTTTAGGTTTAATAATAAGAGATACATGACATAAAAAGGATATTAATCATGATAGAAGAAAAACATGTACTTTCGATTTTGGTCGAGAACCAGCCCGGTGTACTTTCCAGAATTTCAGGATTATTCGGTGGAAGGGGCTATAATATCGACAGCCTGTGCGTTGCCGAAACCACAGAACCTCATGTATCAAGGGTTACCATTGTCACAAGGGCAAGCAAGCAGATAATAGAACAAATTATCAAACAGCTTCACAAGCTCATAAATGTAATGAAGGTAATCGAACTCACAGGCACGGAATTTGTTCAAAGAGAAATGGCTCTTATTAAGGTTAACGCCAAGCCTGAACACCGAGCTGAAATTCTCAGGATAGTCGATATCTTCAGAGCTAAAATAATAGATGTCGGACTGGAACATTACACTATTGAAATAACGGGAGATGAAGACAAACTGTCTGCCATATTGAGCCTCCTGAAACCTTTAGGAATCAAGGAAATCGCTAAAACAGGGATTATTGCTCTATCCCGTGAGCCAAAAATTGTATGATGGATGTAACAGTTTACGGTTTACAGTTCACAGTTAACGGTTAAAATGCTTTCTCGTTCCCATGCTCCAGCGTGGGAATGCATATGTGAACTGTAAACCGACAACCGTAAACCGACAACTGTGAACTGTAAACGGTTACTTATAAATAAAGGAGAATAAGATGGCAAAAATTGACTTTGGTGGAGTTGTAGAAGAAGTAATAACATCAGACGAATTTTCTCTGGATAAAGCAAGAGAAGTTCTAAAAGATGAAATAATTGTTGTCCTTGGATATGGGGTTCAAGGCCCCGCACAGGCCTTAAACCTCAAAGATAACGGTTTTAATGTAATAATAGGACAGCTTGAAGGAGATGAATACTGGAATAAAGCTGTTGCAGACGGTTTTGTCCCAGGTAAAACTCTGTTGTCCATTGAGGAAGCAGCAAAAAAGGGAACTATTATTAAGGAACTGCTTTCAGATGCAGGACAGGTTGCTACATGGCCAATGGTAAAGGCATGCCTTAATGAAGGAGATGCTCTTTATTTCTCGCATGGATTTTCTATTGTTTATAAAGATCAGACAGGTGTTATACCCCCGGAGAATGTAGATGTTATTATGGTTGCTCCAAAAGGATCAGGGACAAATGTCCGAAGAAATTTTCTGGACGGAAGCGGTATAAACTCCAGTTATGCAATACACCAGGACTATACCGGCAGAGCAAAGGAAAGAACTCTTGCTTTAGGAATAGCAATAGGTTCCGGCTATCTCTTCCCCACAACCTTTGAACAGGAAGTTTATAGTGATCTTACTGGAGAACGCGGAGTCCTTATGGGATGCCTTGCCGGCACTATGGAGGCGCAATACAATATTCTCAGGAAAAATGGTCATTCTCCGAGCGAGGCTTTTAATGAAACAGTCGAAGAACTGACTCAAAGTCTTATACGTCTTGTTGGAGAAAACGGCATGGACTGGATGTTTGCAAACTGCAGCACAACCGCTCAGAGAGGGGCTCTTGACTGGGCTCCAAAATTCCGGGATGCAGTAGCTCCTGTTTTTGAAGAACTTTATGACCGGGTTAAAACAGGTAAAGAGACACAACGAGTTCTTGAGGCCAACAGTGCACCTGATTATCTTGTGAAACTGAGAAAAGAACTTGATGTTATAAAAAAATCAGAAATGTGGAAAGCTGGTGCCGCGGTTAGAGCATTGAGACCTGAAAATCGGGAAAAATAGGTAGCCGTTCACGGCTTGAAACTTGAAATTGGAAAGTAGAAATTAGGGAGAGATTAAAATAGAAATTGGAAATTGGGAAGAACAGTACAAAAGCATGAAGGCCAAATTTCTAATTTCTAATTTCAATGTTCCGTGAACGCTTACAAAAATAGATATTGTATTTTTATTCTTGGGAGAACAACAAAATGGAACCAATTCTGTTATATGACACCACCTTGAGGGACGGGGCTCAGGGAGAAAACATCAATTTCAGTGCCGAAGAAATGATAAAGATTGCACAGAAGCTTGATGCCCTTGGGATTCATTATATAGAGGGCGGCTGGCCAGGTTCCAATCCCAGGGACGAGCGCTTTTTTGAGCTTGCAAAAAATATTAAATTTCAAAACGCCCGGCTTACGGCATTTGGCTCGACTCGCAGGCCTGGAATTACTGCTGATGAGGATCAAAATTTAAAAGCCCTTATTAAAAGCAGCACCCCTGCTGTAACAATATTCGGCAAAACCTGGGATCTTCATGTTGAGCAGGTCATGGACAATACCCTGCAGGAAAATCTTGCTATGATAAAAGATAGCGTAGAGTTCCTTAAAAAAAACAATCGAGAAGTTATTTACGATGCCGAACATTTTTTTGATGGCTATTTAGCAAATAGAAAATATGCATTACAGACTCTTATGGCAGCTATAGATGGGGGAGCGGAGACAGTTGTTCCCTGTGACACAAATGGTGGAACACTACCACATGATATAGAAGCTATTATGAATGATGTGTATGATACTCTCAATAAATACAGGGAAAAAACAAATTCTCCGCCGATTAAAATCGGAATCCATACTCACAACGACAGTGGCCTTGCTGTCGCTAATTCCATTGCAGCCATACGCAAAGGAGCTGTTATGGTACAAGGAACTATAAATGGATATGGAGAAAGATGCGGAAATGCGGATCTTATTTCTATTATACCTATTCTCAGTATAAAAATGAATCGTCAATGTATTTCCAAAGAAAATTTAGCAAAACTAAAAAGCATATCCAGGTTTGTAAGTGACTCCGCAAACATGACCCCCCTTAATTCAAGGCCTTTTGTCGGCAAAAGTGCATTCGCACACAAAGGTGGTATTCATGTGAGCGCCATAATGAAAGTGCCTAGAGCTTACGAGCACATGAATCCTGAATTAGTAGGGAACGAACGCCGCGTGCTGATATCTGATCTCGCCGGTAAAAGCAACGTGGAATACAAAGCCAGAGAACTCGGCATAGAGCTTGGAGCAAACGGTTTTGACAGCCGCAAGATCGTTTCAGAAATAAAGCGTATGGAAGAAAAAGGATACCAGTTTGAAGTGGCTGATGGTTCATTTAAAATACTGATGGAAAAACTCACAAAACAGTTTAAGCCACTGTTTGAACTGAAATCCTTTAGAGTCCACATTGAAAAGGAAAAAGATCGCCCGTGTTCTGCTCATGCAACGATAAAGATATCCGTAGGTGACACTGAAGAAATTACCGCTGCAGAAGGAAATGGACCGGTAGGCGCTCTGGATAACGCTCTGCGCAAAGCTCTTGAAAAATTCTATGTAGCAGACCTGGATTCCATGCACCTTGTAGATTTTAAGGTTAGAGTAATTGATGCATGGGAAGGGACTGCCGCAAAGGTAAGGGTCTTAATAGAATCGCGTGATGAATATTCTATCTGGAGTACAATCGGCGTTTCAGAAGATATAATTGAGGCAAGCTGGCAGGCACTTGCAGACAGTTTCCAGTATAAACTTTCAAAAGAAAGAACGTGAAAATTAAGTGTTGAACCTTGAGTAAAGTTATGAATGAAAAAGTAATAATTTTTGATACAACGCTAAGAGATGGCGAGCAGTCTCCGGGAGCAAGCATGAATACCAGAGAAAAGATGCGGCTCGCTGCACAGTTGGAAAAACTCGGCGTTGATGTGCTGGAAGCCGGCTTCCCTGCCGCATCTGAGGGAGATTTCGAGGCGGTTGCTCACGTCGCAGGTGTTGTAAAAAATATTGAAGTTGCCGCACTGGCAAGAACACACAAAGATGATATTGACCGTGCATGGGCTGCAATTTGTCATGCAAAAAAACCCAGAATTCATACGTTTATAGCCACTTCAGATATTCATATGAAATATAAGCTGAAAATGAGCAGGGATAAAGTAGTAAAAACCGCTTTTGAAGCTGTCAAATACGCAAAATCTTTTACAGACAGCATTGAATTTTCATCTGAAGATGGCTCAAGAAGTGATCGTGACTTCCTCTGCCAGGTTTTTGAGGCGGCAATTGAGGCAGGAGCTACTACTCTTAACCTCCCAGATACAGTAGGATATGCCATTCCTCAAGAATTCGGGGACCTTGTAAAATATGTCATGGCCCATACGCCAAATATACATAAAGCCATATTAAGCGTGCACTGCCACAATGATCTTGGCCTTGCCACTGCAAATACTCTTGCGGCAATATACGCCGGAGCCAGGCAAGCAGAAGTAACTATAAATGGAATAGGGGAAAGAGCAGGCAATACTTCGCTTGAAGAAGTGGTAATGGCGCTGCACACAAGACCCAATTTTCTTCCTGTATATACCAATATAAAAACCGAATATATTTACCCGACAAGCCGGCTTGTAAGCATGATAACGGGAATTATGGTTCAACCTAATAAAGCAATCGTAGGAGCCAATGCATTTGCCCATGAAGCTGGTATCCATCAGGATGGCATGCTGAAGAATCCCATGACATATGAAATTATGAATCCTGAAACCATAGGTTTAAGTACGAGTAAACTTGTACTTGGAAAACATTCAGGAAGACATGCACTTCGCTCACATTTAAAGGAGTTGGGATATGACCTTAGTGATGAAGAGTTAAAGCTTGTTTTTAAAAAATTCAAGGAGCTTGCTGATAAGAAAAAGCATATTTTAGATGAAGATCTGGAAGTTATAATTACTGAAGGTATCCTCAGAACCGCTGAGATTTTCAGCCTTGAATATCTTTATGTTTCGAGCGGAACAACAGTTAAGCCGACTGCAAATGTTAAACTCAAAATAAATGAAAGATCTGTAGAAGACTCCGGATCTGGAAACGGCCCTATTGATGCAGCCTATAACGTTATTGCAAAACTTACAGGTTCAAAATCCGAACTATTAAGGTTTTCCGTTAGCGCAATTAGCGGAGGTACAGATGCACAGGGCGAAGTTACTGTACGATTAAAAGAAAACGGACTTATTGCCCTTGGCAGGGGAACCGATCCGGATATTATCACAGCCAGTGCCAAAGCTTATATTAATGGACTTAACCGGCTGGAATACTTAAAAGCAAATCCCATAGAAACATCTGAAGTTATCTAAAAAATAGGCTGAAGGCTGAAGGCTGAAGCTCCCTGACAACCTTCAGTCTTCAGCTCGTAGGTTGGGTTGAGCTTGCGAAACCCAACAAAATATGGTTGTTGCACCGATATTGTTCTCTCAATCATTTTGCAATTTCGTGCAATTGATGTTGGGTTTCGTTCCTCAACCCAACCTACCCGGCTGCAAGTCGATGGATAGGCGACATGCTGCTCAACGGCTTTCTTAAGTGAAAGCTATAATGCAATGGATGTCCCTAACTCTTGACCCAAAAAGTTCATCGATTCAATTGGTTATTGTCAATTGACATGATTCAAGTGCATACCCCCTATAAGAGAAAATAGATTGCTCATGGGTCAAACGTAGATTTGACCTCTTATCATCCATTGATGAGAAGGCTTTTGAAAAGATAAAAGAAGAGGCATTAGGGCGTAGAATATTGGTAACTAATCGCCATGAATGGAGCAACGAAGAAATCATCCTCGCATATAAGGGGCAATCAAAAGTTGAATATGTTTTTAAGAATTTAAAGAATCCTTATCACCTTGCTGTTCGCCCACAATACCACTGGACAGATCAAAAGATAGAAGCACATATTTTAATGTGCATTATTGGTTAGTTATTAACGATTGCAGCATACACAAAAACAAGGAGAGCAAAGGCGTATAAGAACAATAGATAATTTCATGGAAGATCTTAAAAGCATCAGGCTTGCTTGCCGCATTAAGAAGAAGGGCCGGAAAGTCAAATATCAACTGGAAGAAATACACAGCTCATTAAAAAGCTGTCAAAAATACTTAGAATATCACCAGACAATCTTCGGCCTAAGATAAGTTTCAGTGACTACACCTAAAGAGCATTTTTTTGCTGTTATTTCTGGTAGT
>JAJSZT010000010.1 GCA_030272815.1 Deltaproteobacteria bacterium | reverse complement strand
ATAGTTTCTAACCAATTAATAAGATTGACTAAAAAATGGAAATTCCTATACTATAAATTTAGGCTTGTTTTTTTAAAGTGCAAAAGTCCGGCTAACGGCATGGTGAAATTGTTTTGAAATCAACAACAAGAAAGGAGGCACTTCATGGGAAAATGGAAGGCAATTATTCCCCTTGCGCTGGCCTTAGTGATTGCTTCATCTGTCACTATTTTTGTGTACAGATGGTTAAAAGTCCAGTCGACTCCGAAAGAAATTAGTAAAGTGAGCTCTAAAACTGCGCCTGTTGTGGTGGCCGTGGAAGGTATGCCATGGGGGACAAAACTTGAGCCTAAAATGGTAAAAACACTCTCCTATCTTAAAGACACTCTCCCGCCAGGCAGTTTTTCAAATCCGGAATTGGTAACAAATAGAGTTCTTATCAGTTCTCTAAGACCCAACGAACCCATACTGGAAAGTAAATTGGCTCCGAGCAGCGTGACTACAGGGGGCATCTCAGTGGTTGTAACACCAGGGAAACGCGCGCTGGCTCTAAAAGGCGACAAACTACTCGGACTTTCCGGCATGATCAGACCGACCAACCGGGTAGATATCCTGCTTACGACAACTAATCCATGGAACAAGGAGAAGACTACCAAAACAGTGTTTGAAAATATTCTTGTTCTTGCGACAGGAGTAGAAATCAGAAAGAACAAAGAAGATGGAAAACCCTATCCGGTTGACGTTTACACTCTAGAAGTCACTCCTAAGGAAGGGGAAAAGCTGGTTCTTGCGACTACCATGGGAAAACTCCAGTTTGCTTTGAGAAATATCACAGACAAAGAGATCGCCCTGACGAATGGAGCCAGTATTTCCGAAGTCATTACTTCGTTCCGTCCCAAAAAGAATAAGTTGGTAATAAGGACTTCCACGGTGGAAATAATTGAGGGCGGCAATGTAACCAAAAAGAACTTTAAACTCTAAAATAAGGATGATATTTATATGTTCCTGTCAAAAAAATCCTACAAAAAGGGAACCGTATCTCTTATTATCATTACGCTTATTTTGCTGGTTTTTTCCGCGATATCTTCCCAGGCAGCGGATTCCGAACTCCCGGAAACTGAGAAACCAAAAAAACTCCAACTGGTGGTTGGGAAATCGATTATTTTCAAAAACTCCAAGCCGGCTAATCGCGTTTCCATAGCTGATCCTGCAATTGCCAAATTTGTTCTCCTTTCTCCCACCGAGATTTATCTTATCGGGAAAACCGCAGGAATTACCAACTTAACCATATGGCAAAACAAAAAGATTTACGCTATCTATGATCTGGAAGTGGATTACGATATTTCAAGGTTGAAGCAACAGCTACATAATATTCTCCCTAACGAGAAGGATATTCGTGTCATAGCAACGCATAATTCCATTACCCTTTCGGGCAGAATATCCAACACAAACAATCTTTCCCAGGTTATGATTTTGGCTAAAGAGTATGCTCCTAATGCCACTGTCCACAATTTACTTAAAGTAGAAGGGGTACACCAGGTCATGCTGGAGGTAAGAATAGCCGAGATGTCAAGAGCGGTGACTAAGGAACTCGGGATCAACTGGACATATAACAGGGGAGGAAGTTTCGGTCTTGGTTTGCTCGGGGCTTTACCTGAACAGCGTGGGGTTTCCATTACGTCGGAACTAAGTTCTCTTTTTTTCCGGTTTGACAGGGGGATATCGACCTGGACAGGCTTTATTGACTTGTTAAAGCGGAACGGTCTGGCCAAGATCCTGGCGGAACCAACGCTGATCACTTTAAGTGGGCAGACTGCAACCTTTCTGGCAGGCGGGGAATTTCCAATACCAGTATCCGATGATGATGGCATTGGTATCGAATACAAAGAATATGGAGTAAGTCTTGAATTCACACCAATTGTACTTCCCGAGGGCAGGATCAAAATTAACGTCACGCCTGAGGTATCTGAAATTGACTTTTCGGTTGCCGTGCTGATCGGAGGATATCCAGCGCCGGGATTACTCACGAGAAAGACTTCGACCACAGTGGAACTTGCAGACGGCCAGAGTTTTGCCATAGCCGGTCTTCTAAAGGATACGGTTCAAGACAGCATCAGCAAATTCCCATTCCTGGGCGATATCCCCGTTCTGGGAATGCTTTTTAGAAGCCGGGCTTTTCAGAAAAGAGAAACAGAACTGATCATTATTGTCACGCCCCGCCTTGTAAAACCTTTTGATCTGGAAAAACAGACTCTGCCGACCGATTTCTATATAGAGCCTGATGACACGGAATTCTATCTCCTGGGATTAATGGAAGGATGGGAGAAAAAACAGCCCTCGACTATAAGAGGGAAATTTGACGGACATTTTGGACATGGCATGCCGTACCCTGATTAAGATTAAGTTTTATAAAAAGATTTGGTAAAGGAGAATAAGATGTTAACCAGATGCCTTACATTAATAGGATTGATAGCGACGCTATTGATTTCTTCAGGCTGCGGAGTAAAGGAGACGATGCTGGATAGAAATTGGGGAAAGTCTTTTGAATTGGCAAAGTCTAATCAGATCTTAAACGAACCAGACGAGCAGGTGACAGAGGCAAATATTGGAAAATACAGGGGATACAGCGAAAAACAAACATCGAACAAGTTGGGTGATAGCACTATTCAAAGCAAGTAGGGTAAAAATTATTGTAACCGTTCACGGTTTACAGTTATCGGTTCACGGTTCCATGCTTCAAGGTTAGAGAACAATAAAGAAATCAAGGCAATCAACTGTGAACTGTGAACCGACAACCGTGAACGGTTACAAACTATTTTATAAAGGTTCCCATGGCTGATACTACTATCTGGATCAAAATAGAGACAAAAAAAGCAGATCTGAGAAAAAAGTTGGATGAGATCATTCATTCTATTGAAGGGATGAAGGTTCAAATGCCACAGGACACTCGTCAGGATACCCTTTTGATCTTTGAGATGGGGGATGATATTGATAATGAATTTCAACACATCCGGTCTCTTTTAAATTCTGATGAGGTAGCCGAGGTCTTTCTAATCTCGAAGAATTCCGATCCCGCGGTGCTGATGCAGGCTATAAAAATTGGTGCAAAGGAATTTTTCCTTCTTCCTCTTAAAGAAGAAGAAGTGCAGCAGGCTCTGGAAAAATTTAAGGAAAAATGGGAAAAAATCAACCGTAAAAAGTCCCCTCAATTAGGGAAAATTATAACTATTTTCGGCTGTAAAGGAGGAGTTGGGGCAACTACGGTTGCCGTAAATCTGGGAGTCAACCTGGCTCAAAAAGAAAGCGTTAAATCAGTAGCTCTGATAGATATGAATATGATGTTCGGAGAAATACCGCTCTTTTTGGAGCTCGATCCTGGCTACCATTGGGGCGAAATAGTCAAAAATATTTCCCGGCTGGATTCTACATTTTTAATGAACATCCTTGCCAAGCATTCTTCCGGAGTTCATGTGCTCCCGTCTCCGGCCACTTTAAGTGATTCCAGATCCGCTATCCCTGATATGATGAGCCATCTTATAGGTTTCATGCAAAAACTTTTTGACTTTGTGATAATTGACGCGGGGCAATTTGTAGATGAAATTTCCCTGAAAATTATGGAACTGTCGGATAATATTTTACTCATATCTCTTCTGAGTCTTCCTTGCATTTCCAATGCCAATAAGATTTTGCAATCAATTAGTGAGTTGAAAACTTTTCCTGAAGAACGGGTCAAAATTGTGATTAATCGTTATTTAAGCAAATCGGATATTCCTCTGGACGACGCTGAAGAGAGCCTTCATAAAAAGACATTCTGGACAATACCGAATGATTACAGCACTACAGTGTCCGCTATAAATAACGGAACGCCTCTATATATGGCTGCACCCAGGGCGCAGATAACCAGAAGCCTGAATGATCTGGCCGATACCTTTGTAGAAAAAGAGGAAAATCAAAAAAAATGGTGGCAGATACTGACTAAGCATTAACACAGCATTAAACAGGGACAATCAAAGATGAAAATAAACTTGGATGACATATCGACAAAGAGTATAAAGGATTATGTGCCCGACGAATATTTCGAGTTAAAGACCAGAATTCACGATCGTTTATTAGATATTGTTGATCTTTCTCTTATTGAAAGTCTTGATGGTGATGCTCTCAAGTCTCAGATCAGTGTCCTTGTACAAAGAATATTGAGCGAAGAAAACTTTGCCGTGCCGCTTAATTCAGTCGAAAGAGAGCAGCTCTTTACGGAAATCCAGGATGAAGTTATGGGACTTGGTCCCATTGAATCTTTGCTTAAAGATCCTGCGGTTACCGATATCCTGGTTAATACATACAAACATGTCTATGTGGAAAAACTGGGCAAGCTGGAACATACCAATGTAAGGTTTAAGGATGATGCTCACTTGATGAGAATCATTGATAAAATTGTATCTGCTGTGGGACGTCGCATTGATGAATCTTCTCCTATGGTAGATGCCAGACTCTTAGATGGTTCAAGAGTTAATGCGATCATACCTCCTCTGGCCGTAGACGGGCCCATTGTCTCCATCAGGCGTTTTTCCGTAACTCCCCTGGAGTTAAACGATCTGATAATACTAAAAACATTTCCCCCGGAAATCGCTGAGATACTGAAAGGAATTGTCAAGGCAAAGCTGAACGTCTTGATTTCAGGAGGTACAGGCAGCGGTAAAACCACACTGCTAAATGTTCTTTCGCGGTTTATCCCCGAGGATGAAAGGATTGTTGTTATTGAAGATGCTGCTGAATTACAAATAAAGCAGGAACACCTGGTACGGATGGAAACCAGGCCTCCGAACATAGAGGGAAAGGGTGAGGTTACACAGAGAGACCTTGTAAAAAACAGCTTAAGGATGCGTCCCGACCGCATTATTGTGGGGGAGGTCCGCGGGAAAGAGGCGTTTGACATGCTTCAAGCCATGAACACCGGACATGAAGGGTCTTTAACAACTATCCATGCAAACACTTCCCGTGATGCCCTGATGCGGCTCGAAACTATGGTGGCTATGGCAAACTTTGATCTTCCCAGTGAGTTTCTAAGGAGATATGTCAGCTCTGCTATTGATGTTGTTATTCAGGCATCCCGCTTGACTGATGGAACAAGAAAGCTGGTCGCTCTGGAGGAAATCACTGGAATGGAGGGAAATATAATTACCACGCAAGAGATCTTTTCATTTCAGCAAAAGGGGATGGATGAAAAAGGTAAAATAAAAGGAGAATTTAGATTTAAAGGTATTCGGCCTAAATTTATCGATAAGTTTAATATAGCCGGAATAGAGGTCTCCCAGGATCTCTTTAACTCGGCGACAATCGTAGCGGTTTGAGTTTGAATGGAGTTAAAGAATGAAAATCCTTATTGGCGTAATTATATTTGCTGTGTCAATCTTTGTCATAGAAATGCTTTTCTATGCCTACAAAACCATACGCGACCCGGATCGCAAAAAGATCCGGAAAAGGCTGAAAACATTTTCATACAAAGAAAGCAAAAAAGAACTTCCTGATATCCTGCAAAAAAAAGTACTAAGCGATGTTCCCCTTCTGAATAAAATCCTTTTGCACGTTCCAGGTCGCCAATATTTTAACCGGTTATTACAACAGGCTAATGTACAATATCCTCTTGGCTTTTTTATATTGCTTACAATTTTTCTTGCGATAACAAGTTATTGTGTTAGTTCTTTAATAACACGCAATAAAGTCTTTGTTCTCATAATAACATTGTTATTAGCTGGAACCCCCTTTTTTTATCTTTGCTTGAAAAAAAAGAAAAGAATGGAAAAATTTCAAAGACAATTACCCGAAGGTTTGGAGTTGATTGCCCGTTCATTAAAAGCAGGCCATGCTTTTCCAAGCAGCATGAAGATGGCGGCAGATGAATTTGACGACCCGCTTGGTCCTGAATTTGAGGAAACTATTAATGAAATTAACTTTGGAGTAAATGTTCCTGATGCGTTGAAAAACCTTGCCGAGCGAGTCAATTGTGATGATCTGAAATTTTTTGTTATTTCCGTAATTTTGCAGCGTGAAACCGGTGGTAATCTTGCCGAGATTATAGAGGGCCTGGCTTATATTATTCGTGAAAGATTTAAGCTCTACGGCAAGATCAGGACACTGGCCGCTGAAGGAAAAATATCGGCTATAATCCTTAGCTCCTTACCTTTTGTTGTCATGATTGCTCTTCAATTTACAAGTCCAGCCTACATTCGTATCCTGTTTTCTGATCCTGCTGGAAAGATAATTCTTGGTATATCCGCATTTATGATGGCATTAGGAATTTTTGTCATGAAAAAAATGGTTAATATCGAAGTATAATTTAGTACCTAAATTGAGCGATTAGCTGTTAGTCATTAGCGTTTAGCTATCAGCTAATTAGCCTTTAGCTTAAAAGATCAAACAGATAACATATTCAGCTAAGAGCTAACAGCTAATAGCTCAACTTATAACATAGAGAGGCAGGAAATGGCATCCACGATTTCAAATATTCCGCTTTTAATTTCCGTATCAGTTTTTCTGGTATTGTTTCTGTTTGTTGTGGCAATATATCAATATATTCGTCAAAATGCCAGGGAGCGTGAATTGATAGCAAAAGTCCGGGAAACCGGTGAAAGCAGAATTATCTTCAATAAAGAAAATTCATCTTCAGAAACCGAAGATGCGGTTAAAAATCCAATTTTGAAATTCTTAGGATTCCTGGGCAAAGGTTCTGCCTTTGAACAGTCTGCGGATTATACTCAAACAAGAGCCAGATTTTTCAGGGCAGGCCTGCGCAAGGAAAATACTCCGGCTCTCTTTTGGGGAACCAAATTTTTTCTTGCATTCTCTTTGTCCACCTGTTTTTTCCTTGGAATTATTTTTTTAAAACCTGTTGATGCATCTACGAAGATGCTCGCATCTGTTTTTCTTGCCCTTTTAGGTTATCTTCTGCCTGATATCTGGCTGCGCATGAAAACCTCTGCCAGAAAAAATAAGATATCTAAAGGAGTCCCTGATTTGCTTGATTTGCTGGTGGTTTGTGTGGAAGCAGGCATGGGACTGGATTCAGCTATCTATCGGGTTGCGCAAGAAATAAAGCTAAGCAACAAGATCTTGGGTGACGAACTTAATATTTTGAATCTGGAAATAAGAGCAGGAAAAACGCGTGAAAAAGCACTGAGAAACCTGGCAGACCGTATTGACATTGAAGATGTTCGCAGCCTTGTTACCCTGTTGATCCAGACAGAAAAATTCGGCACCAGTATTGCCCAATCTCTTAGGGTTTTTTCTGATTCTTTTAGAACAAAAAGATATCAGAAGGCAGAAGAAATAGCAGCAAAACTGCCGGTAAAGCTAATGCTGCCTTTGATTTTTTTTATTTTTCCATCTCTTTTTGTCGCAATCCTGGGACCGGCAGCTATTCGCATATATCATACGTTTCTGCGTCCTTAGGGCTTGCGCAAAAACTATTAATTAGTGCCTGAACGGAAACTATCCAAAGTTGTCATTTCGAGCGGAGCAAAAAATCTTATGACAATAAAAATAGAAATTGGAAATTGGAAATTTGGCCTTCATGCTTTTGTACTGTTGATAAACGTATTCAATTTTGGGCAGCCGGTAGGTTGGGTTGAGCATAATCGGTTATGTTGGGTTTCGCACCTCAACCCAACCTACGAATATCAAACAATTACCAAAATATGGTTTCAGTGAGCGAAACCCAACAAATCATGTGGTAGGGGTTTTCGTTTCTCGTTCCCACGCCTGAGCATGGGAACCAGGCAAAGAAAGCCGGCAGGAATCGCTGATGATATATTTACGGAACAACAGAGGGGTTGCCGCAGTTGAGCTTGCGTTCTGCCTTCCGATTTTGATTGTATTGGTTTTCGGTTCAATTGAGTTCGGACTCTTGTTCTATAACCAGCAGGTGATTACCAATGCGAGCCGGGAAGGGGCTCGCGCCGGTATAACAGGAATAGGCGTCGATGCTATCAAAAACATCGTCCTAACGTACTGCAACCACAACGAAGGTCCCGAAGACAACGAACTGATTAATCTGAATGGATCCGATGAATTGCAGTCAGACTTGATTACTATCCCTGACGCGGATGAGGACAACGTCCCTGATCTGGATGCGGAAAACAACCTTACCGTCAGCGTCAGTTATAAGTACAATTTCTTAATTGGCAGCATGCTGGGCGTCCTGGGCTTCACCGACTTAACCCTGTCTGCACAAACCGTAATGCGAATGGAGTGAACAAAAAGAAAGCTAATTCAAATGCAAAAAAGTAGTACTTTCTTTAATCAAAAAGGCGCAACAATAGTTGAATTTGCAATTGTTTTATCCTTACTCCTTGCCCTGATTTTCGGCATAGTTGAATTCGGCCTGGCTATATTCAACCGCCAGGTCATTACCAATGCAGCCCGGGAAGGCGCACGCGCCGGAATCATCGCGCGCGTGGAGCGGCTATCCAACGGCGAAATTGCGAAGGTCGTGGTTGATTACGCCAAAAATCATCTAATTACCTTTGGCGACGTCGTATTAACCGCTGATGACGTTGATATCGACGAAATTGATGATGATCTGTCAGACGGATTAGACACTGATCATCGATGCGTAGTGTTCGAATACAAAATCGAAGACGAAGAAGAAGAAGACGTATTCCATTACTACCGATGCGACTTGGAGGTAACGGTGGACTACACATACGAATTTCTCTTTTTATCTAACCTGGGGATCGGCCCCATAAATTTACGGGCCACATCAGTGATGAGGATGGAATAAGGGGGGGGAGTAAATGAAATTTTCTTTCAAACTTTTTGAGAAAGTCAAAAATCAGGCCGGTGCTACCGCCGTGATCGTTGCCATCGTACTGCCCATGCTCATCGGGTTTGGAGCATTGGCGGTTGATGTGGGTTATATGTGTGTCACTAAAAATGAGCTCCAGAATGTGGCCGATGCCGCAGCCCTGGCCGCTACAAGAAAACTGGGCACCATATACCAGGGCATGACTCATTACGCACAGCAAACGTATTCTTGCGGCGACGACGATATCGGGGACATAAAAGACGTTGCTAATGCCGTAGCTCATAACAATAAGGCAGGCGGAGAGCATATAACGGTGTATGATATGACAGAAGGTATCGAAATCAACGAGGTCGAAATCGGAGTCTGGAATCTGTCTAATACACCACCCTTTACACCCTTTACAACAGCTCCTTACCCTCAGCCGGACGCGGTAAGAGTGACAGCTCATAGGGATAACGCTGCTAACGGCCCGATATCCACCTTCTTTGCAAATATATTCGGGATTGATGCTGTTGATGTTTCGGCAGACGCTACCGCTGCGTTGCTTGGCCAGACCACAAGCGAACCAGGTGAAATTGAGCTTCCTCTTGGTATTTCGACCCTTGCTGCAACCCCGGAGAGGTGCGACAAAGATATTAAGTTTTCCCCTACCAAGGACGCCTGTGCGGGTTGGAATAGTTTTTTTGTGGAACCAACAAGTGATCAGGCAGTGCTAACGATTCTAGAGGGCATGAGAGATGGCACAATAGAAAGCCCAGCGACAACCGCAGGAGTAGACAAATTGGAATATAATGGAGGAAAACTTAGCACCCAAACATTCAACGCAATCTTACTGCTGTTTAAGGATAGGGGGTATGATGTTAAGGTGGCTTATGATGATGAGGGCAATGAAATACTGGTGCCAGTGGTCACTGATGCCGAAGGAAACCCTGTTACAGGGCATTTAGGTGACATTGAAGGTGTTGTCCCATTGTGGCTTACCGATACAGATGGAAACTTGATCCTGAATCCTGAGACTAATGAAAAGATCCCGATCTATTACCCAGATGATGATGTCAACCAGAGGAACAAGCACGAATGGCCGACGAAGGTAGTGGTTTATTATAATGAGAAGGATGAGCCGCCTGATAAATGCTTCAATCCACAAGAACCTCTTCTAATTGTAGGATACGCTGACATCCTACTGACTGATGTTATAAACAAATCAATAAAGGGAAAACTCGAGTGTGAACATGTGAGCGATGAGGATACTCGGGGGGGCGGTGGAGAGTACGGGACCAAAGGCAGCATTCCATGTTTGGTTGAGTAATAAAGAGAACATTCAATGAATGGGTGGAGTTCTTTTTGACCAGGATAAACAGGAGTTTTACATAATTTTAGCTGTAAATATATAACTCTTGGTAGCCGTTCACGGCTTGAAACTTGAAACTTGAAATTGGAAATTAGGGAGAGATTAGAATAGAAATTGGAAATTGGAAATTAGGCAGAAATGAAAAGGAGGTTTCATAATGACTCATCTGAAAAAATTGTTGATAGCACTTTGCCTGCTTGCGTCTGCATCGTTTGCGGAAGCTTCAGGCGTTATTTCAGAGCAGATATATTTCCTGGAGGAAGATGGCCGGCACGCATTGGTATATACAACCAGCCGCTCAGACTACTCCAAATACAACATGTGGTTTCGAAACAGGGAAGGCTATGAAACAGAGGATTACGTCAAGGATTTCCTTTACATCTATCCTAATGAATATACATGGGACACGGCTTCGAAAAAAGGCTATACCCTTCTGAAATTGCCGGGAAAAAGCTTTGCCAGCCTGGAGCGAATTGACCTTGAAGCAGGCTTACAGGTCACTGAAGATGGTGTGTATAATTTTAATAACCACCGAGATAAAGCAAAAACGCCCGATGGCCATTATGGACTCTGGAACAGCCCTGGCAACTTTAAGAAGATCGCTTATTCATGGGTGTTTCCCTTAAATTTGGAACCTTCTGAATACAAAGCCAATCGCAGAGGTCAATGGATTCGTCGGCATAATACTATCACATATTACGGA
The DNA here is from genome assembly GCA_030272815.1 of Deltaproteobacteria bacterium. GTDB lineage: Bacteria > Desulfobacterota > Desulfobacteria > Desulfobacterales > ETH-SRB1 > B13-G4. The sequence continues at coordinate 69,610 of JAJSZT010000010.1, read as the reverse complement.
TCAAACGTGAATGATCTTGAGTTTCAGATAACATACCGCCCATCAAGCCATGCAATCTATGAAGCGCTCAGAAAAAAGCTCGCAGACGAGCAGGTCGAAATTGCACAGGCGCCTACGGGCGTCAAAATTACGGTGGCCGCGACTGTACTCTATCCATCCGGAATCGCGGTATTGTCTGACAAAGGAAAGTCTGTACTTAGCAAGATAGCGGAGACACTTAAAGAGCGCAAAAATGTAAATATCATAGTCGAAGGACATACCGACAATGTACCGATCAGCCCTAAGCTTTCCTCAACATTTGCAACAAACTGGGAGCTGGCTTCTGCTCGTTCCATTAATATTATACACTTCCTCGTAGAAAAAGGTATAGAGGAGTTTCGTTTGGGGTCGGGGGCATTCTCTTTCCAGCGACCGATTGCTTCTAACGACACAGAGGAAGGCAAGGCAAAAAACCGCAGGATCGAACTGCTGATTGAGGAGAATGGCGGGGAATAAGGGTGATGGAAAAAATAAGAAAAGTGTCTCAATAGGGATTTAAGAATTGAGAAAAAAGGAGAACATAATGAAAAGACATCTCTTTTTTGCTGTATTAGCTGTATTGGTGGTAATATTTTCATGCACATCGCTGTATGCAGGGCAGGACCATCTTGGCCACTTCTATGTTGGAGCTGGTGGTTCTTATGCTTTTGAGGATTTTGATAAACGTCCTGATTATGACAATTCATGGGGAGTAAATGCAAAAATCGGTTATCACACACACCCTCTTTTAGACGTTGAATTTGACATCGACCACTTGAACAAATTTGAAAATAATGCTGACGATCTGGAGATACAGACATATATGATTGTACTAAAAGGGTATTTCCACCACTCCACTGAAAAAGTAAAGTTTTCGACAATTGTCGGCACAGGAAGAATGCATAGTGACGAGACAGGTTGGTGTGCCAAGGTTGGATTAGGATTAGACTTTTTTACAACTCAAAACATTTCCCTCGGCATTGAAGGAAATTACACATTTGGATTTGACGACCTTGAAGAGATCGAGTATTTAAACTTCACTATAGGAGCTGCTTATCATTTCTGAAAAAAATATAGTAACCGTTCACGGTTTACAGTTATCGGTTCACGGTTGAAAAAAACAGAAGATAGAGGAGAATTATGGGGTCCTCTTTTGAAGATTTAGAAGTTTGGAAAAAATCTTGTAGGTTATCAGTACGTCTTTATAAATTATTAAGAGATTGCCGTGATTATGGAATGAAAGATCAAATGCTGCGCTCATCTATATCTATTCCATCAAATATTGCGGAAGGAAGCGAAAGAAAGAGTATCCCGGATTTCCAAAGGTTTATAAATATTGCACAAGGATCGGCTGCGGAGCTGAGAACACAGATTTATATTTCACGAGAGGTTAATATATTTTCTGATTTAGATGCGAAAGAATTAATTCAAGAGTTGAAATCAATATCCAAAATACTTCAATCGTTGCATAGTTCATTGAAAAAACTGTGAACTGTGAACCGACAACCGTGAACGTTTACAAAATATGTAACCGTTCACAAAGATCGGAGTTATAGATTTCCAGGATTTTTTGAGTTACACCATGAACACAATAGGGGTTGACGAATGAAAACAATGCATATCAGAATATTTTTTCTGATAGTAACTCTGGTAGTAATGGCTGGCATGTTATCGGGTTGCGCCCCACAGAAGCAAGATTTTCAGATACGGAACAAATACAAAAATCTTCACAAATCCGCAGATACAAAAACTTTGCCTGACATGACAAGCGATGAACCTGACATGACAAGCGATGAACTTGAAAAATCGGGGGATGCCTTTTTGAGCAGAGGTAATCTCCCCAAGGCTTTAGTGCAATACGAAAAATCTTTGCAACTCAACCCTGACAATATCGGGGTCGTTTACAAGAAAGGTCTGTTGTTTGTTATCGGGGGATTAAATCAAGACGCCATTAAGGAGTTTCAAAAGGTCATTAAGGAAGAATCCGGGCATGCTTTAGCTTATAAGGGCATGGGGCAAGCTTTTTTTCAAATGAAGAAATATGACGAAGCAAAAAAGAATTATCAAAAAGCCATCGAACTGGATCCAGGGCTTTGGAAGGTTTACAATTCTTTGGGAATTATCTATGACTACAAAGAAAAATATCATAAGGCTATTCATAAATATAACAAAGCAATCAGTCTGAAGCCTGATGAAGGATTTTTGTACAATAATCTGGGTGTGTCCTGCTCTCTGGCGGGAGATTACGAAAAAGCAATCAATGCATTTAACAAAGCATTAGAAACAAACTATTCCAAAAGCAAGACTTATAACAACCTGGGCATGGCTTTATCTAAACTGGGGAGATACCAGGAAGCATTGGAGGCTTTCAGAAAAGGAGGAAATGAAGCGCAGGCTTATAATAACCTGGGATGTATTTATTTAGAAGAAGGGAAGTTTGAAAAGGCGATTACCTGCTTTGAAAAAGCTATAGAAATTAAGCCTGGTTTTTATACCAGAGCAAGCGAAAACTTAAAAAAAGCCAGAATAGATGATGAATCTATCTTTCCACTCAAAGGGGATTAAGGCTGAAAAAGCAAAATAATATGCCGCCACTTGTTTTAATTGTGGCTATGCTGTTTACGCCACTTATTTTAATTTTTGCTTCTAACCTTTTAAATGCCACACGACAATTATATGAAGCCCCCCCAGGTTGGATTAATATTGCTCGTCTAATAAATGGCGTTTTAGCTCCGCTGTGTATAATTTATGCGTTTATATTGGAACGTATAATATTAAAATCACCCGAAAAAATAAAGAAAGGTGGTGACACGGAATTCATAGCCCTACTCTGTGGGGTCGCGCTTTGTGAGGCTCCCGCAGTTCTTGCTTTTTGCTTTTTCATGGTTGGTTCACCGGTTGTTGACGTAGAGATTTATTCAGCATTGTCCTTTGCAGCTATAATTGCCTGGGCATGGCGTTATCGCCAGTTGTTGATACCTACGCCCGTTGATGCCGAACATAAGCCCATAATAGACAACACCTTGCTCATACCAAAATCTTCAAGTGTTAATACCAATACTTTGGTCCGACCCTACACGGTTGTTCTTGGTATATTAGGCTTACTATCGTTTTTATTTCTCGCAAGCGAAATCATGTTGGTTATCCACCCGCCAGAAGATTATTATTTAGGCCAAAAAGAAATGACAATATTTCTAATACCTTTTTATTTATTATTTTCATTATCATGCTGGATTACGACAATTTTACGAACAAAGAAATTTCCCTTGGCAAGTTTTGCCACGAGAGCAACCAGTTATATTCTCATCGCCTGGTTTCCATTTGGAACCGCAGCATTTTTTTACTGGATTGGAAAAGTACGAAAAAAAGAGAATATGGGATAGCCCAACCGCAAAATCACCTACCACCCGTGGAACGGGTGGTTTGATGAAGACCCCTCGAAGGGGTCTAAAAGCATCGCGATTCCTGCAGATTACAATCCAATATCAAGAACGTAGCCGTCAAGCTAAAAGGCTATGAACATCGAACATCGAACATCGAACATCCAACATCGAATTTTGAATAAGGTATTCTGCCAATTTATAAACTGGCGGAGCGAAGCGATTTCATCGTTCGATGTTCAATGTTCGATGTTCAATGTTCAAAAAACGCTTTACTCTGCCGTTCAATATTCTCGCCGGAACGGTAAAACCTTTTAGAATCGCTCGGGCATAGCCCGAGGTTTAATTAAAAGCAATTAGATAAGGTAACACTAAATGCCCATCAAAAGGCTGTTTTTTATTGGTGCCTGGGACGAGAATCGAACTCGTACAGAGACTTAGCTCCGAGGGATTTTAAGTCCCTTGCGTCTACCAATTCCGCCACCCAGGCATTACAAACAGCGATTAGCTTAATAATTGAAAACCTGAAAAAATGCAAGAGAAAAACGGGCTACCAACTTAAAGCGGGACACTTTCCGCCATTTTGGCTCTATGGCAATTCCACAATCAAGCAAAATCTAAGGAATTGCTAACTAGCTGAATTTACAGGCTGTCCCGCCTTACGTTGGTAGCCGAAAAACGGAAAGAGAATTTAACGGAAGAATTCCCCCCTTGTCAAATCATATGGCATCTGATAATTATTCATCATGCAAAAGTTGTCAGATAATCAGTTTATAATTCTTGCTTCCAAATCCCCTAGACGAAAATATCTGTTAAAGCAGGCGGGTCTTTCTTTCACCGTTATTCCTAGCAGTATCGATGAAAACTCTATTCCTATATCACAACCTGAAATTTATGTAAGAACTCTGGCTGAAGCAAAGGCAAATGACATATCAAAGAAATATCCTGAAAGCTGGGTTATCGGAGCTGATACAATTGTCCTGATAGACGGCATTATACTTGGCAAACCGTCTTCAAAAACCGAAGCCCGTGTTATGCTGAAGCGACTCAGCGGGCAGATACATCAAGTTCTTACAGGCTACTCAATATGTTGCATGGCCAGGAATAGATTTTTTTCAGAAACCATAATAACTGAAGTGCTTATCAAAAACCTGACCGATGATGAAATAGAATGGTACATTAATACAGAAGAGCCCTTTGACAAAGCAGGGGCATATGCCATTCAGGGGCTTGGCACTTTTCTTGTAAAAAGTATCAATGGTTCCTACACAAATGTAGTAGGTCTTCCTGTTTGCGAAGTCATAGAATTCCTTATAAAAGAAGGTATAATAGGGCTAATAAATAGAAACCATGGTAACAATTTAGCCTTTTGAAAAAGAATCTGACAGGATAACAGGATAGACAAGATTTTATTTAAAGTGCACAAACAAAGTTTACTCTCATTTTAGCTATCCAGTAAATCATAAAATATAATCACAACATGAATAAGGTGTGTGTCAAGGTATAAGGATTTAGATTTGGATTAACAGGAAAGGTTTCGATAATTTAAATCCTGAATATCCTGTAAATCCTGTCAAAAAAATAATATTTAAAAGCGCTAAAATGTTACAAAACATGGAATCTGAAGTTCTTAAAAAGAGACTGAGTAATGTTAAAGAACGTATCAAAAAGGCGGCAATTGATTGCGGCAGAGATCCTGATACTGTTCGCCTTGTGGCTGTGAGTAAAACCATGCCAAAAGACAGGGTCAGAGAAGCAATAAAAGCGGGCGCTGATATTCTTGGAGAAAATTATATTCAGGAAGCCAGAGATAAAATCAATGCGCTGTCATCTTATCCTGTTTCATGGCATTTTATAGGCCACCTTCAGAGTAACAAAGCAAAATACGCTGTCAAACTTTTTGATATGATTCACACAGTAGATTCATTAAAACTTGCTAAAGAATTAAATAAACAGGCAAAAAAAATAAACAAAATCCAAAAAATCCTGATCCAGGTAAATATAAGTATGGAATCAACAAAATCAGGTGTTCATGAAGAGGATGCACAAAAGCTGATAAAAGAGATTAGTCTGTTTGAAAATATATTAATCAAAGGCCTTATGACAATGCCGCCCTTCTTCAATAATCCTGAAGAGGCTGGACCCTATTTTTCAGCTCTGAGAGCTCTGCGTGATAATATCAGAGATAAAGCAATAAAAAATGTTAATATGCAGGAATTATCCATGGGTATGACAGGTGATTTTGAAGTCGCAATAAAGGAAGGAGCAACCCTTGTCCGCATTGGAACCGCAATTTTTGGAGAAAGAAATTGAAAATTCTGCTGCACATATGCTGCGCACCATGCTCAATATACCCTGTAAAAACTCTACGCAACGACGGCTATAATGTAATGGGTTTTTTTTACAGACATAATATACATCCCTACACTGAGTGTCTGAAAAGGCAGGAATCCCTTGAACACTATGCAAATATTACTAATCTAAAAGTCATTTACCAGGAAGGCTATGATCTGGAAGGGTTTATTCAAAACACGGTTTTCAGAGAATCAAATCGCTGCTTATACTGCTATCACGACCGGCTGAGGTCCACAGCTCTGACAGCAAAGCGCGGAAAATTTGATTGTTTCTCTTCTACTCTTTTGTACAGCAAATTCCAGAAGCATGATATGCTAAAATCAATAGGAGAATCTATTGGCAAATCCGTTGGCATTCCATTTTACTACCAGGACTTTCGTTCCGGCTGGAAAGAAGGCATAAAAGAATCCAAACGCCTTGAATTGTATCGCCAGCAATATTGCGGCTGCATTTACAGCGAAAAAGAAAGATATTTTGTATAGACTTTCAGATAAATAATTTCACTGCGTTATCAGTCGTCGACGTATAACTAATACGCCTTTCTCCTTCTGGCCTTGTGAAATTAATTATCTGAAAGTCTATAGCTACTCAGGTTCAGGGCTTGAAACTTGAAATCAATGACAAACCTGGTAAGCAATGCGCGATTTTTTAATCAGACCCATAAGGTACCATGCAGTGGCCAAGTATCTAAGCAAGATACTGATTATCCTGGCAGTCCTGCAACTGGCGCCGATAGCTGTTTCTGTTATCTATCAGGAATTCTCTCTAACCGTTATATATATCATATTAACCCCTTTTATATTTACCATTGGCTATTTCGGGGATAAAAAACTCCCCGAAGTTGACCTGGACATTAAGGAAGCACTGGTATTAGCCAGTTTTATCTATTTTATTTTATCCTTAATAATGGCCACGGTCTGGACGTTTGCCGGTCTTCCCTTCCTGGATGCCTTGTTTGAAGCTATGTCCGCTGCCACAACCACCGGACTCAGTACTCTGCCCATAGAGAGTTTGTCGCGGACCATGCTCTTTACGCGATCATTCGTGCAGTGGATTGGCGGCCTTAGCATTGTAGTATTGACTATTTCAGTACTTATAGGGCCGGGGACAACAGCTTGTCGACTATTTACAGTATCCATAGGGGAAACCAGGGTTTCTCCCAGCGCCATCAAAGCAACAAAGATACTATGGCGGGCCTACGCTATTATTACGGCTGCCTGTATGCTGGCTTTTTATTTGAGTGGGATGGATATATTTCAGGCGATCTGTCAGGCAATGGCAACCATATCTACGGGCGGATTTGCTACTGAAAAACAAAGCTTTTCTGCCTTTTCGTCTGCGGCCATAATCTTTTGTTCTCTATTTATGGTCATTGGTGCCACCAATCTAAACATGTTTCATCCGCTCAATAAAGTCCATTTAAACGTATTCAAGGATACACAGTGGCGTGTCCTTATCCTTTGCATTGCAGTTCTCATGTTTATTTTTTTCCTGGGCATGATTGAAATCTATACGTGGAAAGAAGCAATCTATAAATCCTTTTTCCAGACCGTGTCAGCCCAATCTACAAGCGGATTCTCTACCATGGATTTTGCTCAGGCCCCAGCGCTTTCAAAGCTTTCCGCTATATTTTCCATGTCTATAGGCGGTTCTATCGGCTCAACAGCCGGGGGGATAAAAATCTATCGGCTGCTTATATTTATAAAGCTTTTACATATCCTGGTTATCCGTATTCTTCAGCCCAAAGAAGTGATTACGCATTTGCGGGTCAATAATATTGCTTTAAGCCGTGAAGATATTGAAGCAGCCATTGTATCCATCACTTTATTTTTCTTAACAGTATTTATCTCGGCGACCTTCTTTGTAGCGGCTGGTTATAATTTTCTGGATTCGCTTTTTGAGGTGGTTTCAGCTACCGGAACAGTAGGTCTTTCCACGGGCATTTGCGGCCCGGATCTTTCCGAACATTTGAAAATGATTCTTTTCTTTGATATGTGGATGGGACGGCTTGAAATATTTCCTTTTCTTATTCTTATCTATCCCCGCACCTGGGTGAAACGGAGGATGTAATGAGGGCAATTGTTATTGGCGCCGGCAACATAGGTATTATGGTGGTAAAACGCCTTATTGAATGGAAAGATGAGGTAATCCTTATTGAAAATGATAAGGATATAGCCGAGATGCTGGCAGACGAACTCGATTGTACAGTAATAAATGGCGATGGTTCAGACCCGGAAACACTGAAGAAGGCCCAGGTAGATGAAGCAGACGTCATAATAGCTCTGACGGGTAATGATCAAAACAATATCATCATTGGATTAATGGCCAGAACATTCGCCGATATCAAAACCTTGATTAAGATAACCAGGCCTGACTTTATCCCGATCAGCAAAAAACTGGGATTTGACAATATCATCACGCCGTCGGTAACTGCCAGTGTTCAGGCCAGTTACCTTACGCGGGGGCTGGATCTGTTGGAACTCGTTAATATGGTGCCCAGAAAAGCGCGGTTCTATCATTTTTTAGCCAGTGAAACCCTTCACAAAAAAAAGATTGTAGATCTTGCTTTCCCTAAAGATGCCTTGCTTTTTGCCATCTATCGCCAGAAAGACTTCCTTATTCCCAAGGGTGATGTCGAGATTCATAAGGATGACGAATTGGTCTTTATCCTTAAAGAAACAGCCATTGACGAGCTTAAGAATGCGCTGGGAGTGCAATGAAATTGTGATATGCAAATACAATCCGCAAGAGAATTGTCTGATTCATGATTTGCGCAGTTGGCAAGGTATCTGAACTTCAAAATGTCTGGCTAAATAGCCTTTAATGGGGTTATCCGGTTTTCTGTTTAATATCCAAATTGTTGAAATATACAGTTAGAAAAAACTGCTTTTTTGCTAATTTTTGGTCAACAATCATGAAATCTGTGGGAATAGTCAGAATCAATAACTGGTTTCTGCTTTTATGAATCATTATTGCCTTACCTTATGATGTATGTTTAAATAGTTCAGTAAAGGAGGAATACTATGGCGACAACAAATGGCAGAGTTGTTGAAGAAGCCCTATCCCTTCCGGCGGACGTCCGTATAAACTTGGTTAAGAAGCTTCTTACGAGCCTCAACCTTCCAGTCGATGAGGAAATAGATCGCCTTTGGGCAGAGGAAGCGGAAGGTCGCGTGTCCCAAATTGAGGAAGGCAAAGCTAAGCTGGTCCCCGGTGAAGAAGTTTTCGCCAAAATTCGAGCAAAGCACGGGATTCGATTCTTTTAATGAGTGCTTATATAATGTCGAACAGCGTTAAAAGTGCCGCTGCCGATCCCTTCCACTTTTTTTATATCTTCAATGGATTCAAACAGGCCATGCATATTTCTATATTCCACGATCTTTACAGCAATTACCGGTCCGATATTTGGAAGAATTACAAGTTCGGTGAGCCCTGCCCTGTTGATGTCAACAGTTCCCTGCAATCCCTTTTTCATGATCTTTGTTATGAACTTGTCGTAGTGATTCTCCAGATGTTTTTTTGCAGCATTACTGTTCTTTAGATCAAGCCACGTTTCCCTCTCCAGGGTTCCAAGCACGTATATCAATTGCTCTTCATCGAGATTACCGTTCAAATCGTGATGGGGACAGTGGCGCAGCCTCTTTCCCGCCCCGCCTGATTCAACAATTGCAAAAGAAGAATCCGGAAGAAGGCGTATTGTCAGGTCAGTCCATCCCTGGCAGATGCCTGAGCCATTACCACATAGGAACAAAGCAACTACACCAAAGAAAATTACACAAAAAGTTGAAAACTTCTTTCTCTGTTTCATTTAGATCCTCCTTATGTTAGAAACAAACTTGCTCAACTTAGGGCTCGGTAAAAAATAACACGGTAACGTATTAAAATTGGATAGTTTATAATCACCGCAGAGAACGCAGAGCTTAAAAATTTTTTTATTTTTTAAAATAAACTCAAGCACAAGCCTTGCGGCGTACAAACGAATGTTGAAGAATATTCGATCTTCCGGCATTCTTAACTATCGCGAAGCGATGGAGATCATTTCTTTTCTGCCCTCTCAGCAGAAAAGAAATAATATTTTTCCTCTGCGTTCTTTGCGTCTTGAGCAAAGCGGGCGGTGAAACAATATAAAAAAATACGTCATCGAATTAACGAATTAGAGCACTTAGGTATAATACTGATGGGTTGGTGTCAAGTTTAAGTGGAGCGAAAAGACTTTCGCTTTAGTTGTATTCTGTCTTGAACACCCGTCCGACAAAGGGGGAACGAAATAACCAGTGTTTGCTAATTTCTTACATTTTATAATAGTTCTTTTAATATATGCCACATACCAGCCCCCTGATGAACCGAACCTCACTCCACTTGCAACCGCCATTCTCTTTCTTGGCCTGATTATAGTCTTTGCATATTTTACCCGTATGCAGTTTCATAAACTTGAAAAACAAATCCCTAAAGACAATATTTTACGCCTTGACCATAAGATAAATGCAATAATAACTCAGCAGTCTGTTGTGGCAATAGTACTTTTTGCCATAGATATTTATGGATTGAGCCTTACTTCTTTTTTTGAAAACATTCCTTTATTTACCGTTATTCCCACTTTACAGGCATTAGTTTTTATTGGTCTTTTTGTATTATATCTTGCTATTGTCTGGGGTTATGCCTACGGGCCATATAAAAGGCTTTACATAACCGACCTGTCAAGGCGTTCTTATGTTTTGTCTAATATTTCATTTTCTATTCCAGTTCTTTTTCCGTGGTTTCTGCTGTCAGGAATTGCTGACATTATAAATGCACTTCCATTTGAACTGCCGAAACGTTTTCTTTCCACTCCGGAAGGACAGGTAATCTATTTTCTTGTCTTCCTCTCCACAGTTGTAATAATCGGCCCTGCAATGATTCAAAAGTTCTGGAGGTGCAAACCACTTGAATCCGGTTATGTGAGAAGCAGAATCGAAAAACTTTGCAGAAGGGCCGGATTAGAATATGCAAATATTCTTTACTGGCCCATATTCGGCGGTAGAATGATCACAGCAGGTATCATGGGCCTGATTAAAAAATTCCGATATATTCTTATTACAGAAGCGCTGGTTCGCCACCTTGAACCAGAAGAAATGGATGCTGTAATTGCGCATGAAATAGGACATGTCAAAAGAAAACATCTGCACTTTTATCTGGTATTTTTTATTGGCTATATTTTCCTTTCGTATACTATATTTGATCTTCTTATATATTTCATTATCTATACTGATCCGCTGTACAGGTTAATAAGCAGTGTAGGCATTAACTACGATACAATAATCTCGGCCGTTTTCAGCCTGAGTATAATCATTATATTTTTTATCTACTTCCGCTATATCTTCGGATACTTCATGCGCAACTTTGAACGTCAGGCAGACACATATGTATATGCTCTCTTCCCCAGCGCAAAACCGCTGATATCTACATTCAAAAAGATAGCAGCAATGACCGGGCAGCCGCCGGACAGGCCGAACTGGCATCATTTCAGCATTAAAGAACGAATTGAATATCTCAATTTGTGTGAAGAAGACAAAACCTATATAACCAGACAGGATCGAAAAATAAAAAAAAGCATTGCCGTTTATCTTGCAGCAATAGTCATAATAGGAGGTATTGGATATAACTTAAATTATGGTGAAACCGGAAAAAAGTTAAGCAAACATTTCATCGAAAAGATACTGTTAAGAGAAATTAACAAGACACCAGACGATCCATACCTTTACAGCAATCTGGGAGATCTTTATTACAATATCAATGATTATACCGAAACGATCAGAGCATATGAAAAATCAATAGATCTTAAACCAGACAACCCGCATGTTTTAAACAATCTTGCATGGCTTTATGCCACATGTGACGATAAAAACCTGCGGAACCCTGAACGCGCTTTGAATCTTGCATTGAAGGCTGCGGATATTGAAGAATCTCCACACATACTGGACACTCTTGCGGAAAGCTATTATATAAATGGACAGTTGGAAGAAGCTGTTTCGGCTGAATCATATGCTCTCAGGATAGCTAAAAAACAACGTTCATATTTTGAAAATCAGTTAAAAAAATTTATGACAGCCGTTAAAAGTAAGCAGTAAGCAGTGGTCAGTCGGGTTATTTCTTTTGTAACATTTTAGCTTTATGAAACAAAAGCGGCCATGCGTGAGTTTTTCATGATAGGTCCCCATAAAAATTTTTATCGTGAGCTTAAGAGATATCTGAGGGAGGCAGGGCAATCATGATTACCGCTGAGAAAATTTACAGAGAAATTTTAGAGATACCGCTAAAAAAGAAAGAGAAAAGTTATTCGCTGTGATAGCAAAGCGAGGATTTGAGCTCCGAATATCTTGAGGTAGCTGAGATTACATTAAGGAGATGGATTAAATTTCCAGCAGCACCAAACTTCGAACTATAGTCCCGGTTACGAACGTGAGCCACTCTGAAATTTGGGCAAGGCTTTGAACTCAATATCAATTCGGATTTCACACTAACATAAGTCAAGAGCAGACTTGACATAAAGGGGCGGAGATTTGCAAATAAGGGGATAATGAAATGAAAAGGCTTTCGGACTGGCATCATGTGATATTGGAAAAAAAGCTGTTGAAAAAATGCCGCTATGACGAAAAAGGAGGGGTATAGGAAATGCCGGAAACCATGCAGGTTGAAAAGACACTGGCAGAAGCTACCACGAAATTCGTGGATGTCCTTCATCATATCTATTCAGGAATAAAGATAAGCCCGATTGCTAATTATGAGGATGAAGATTTTACTTTTGAAATAACTATTCCGAAGAATCTTTCAATTGATGAAGTTCTGGAAACTTGTCATAAAGAGTGCATTAAAGTGGAAGATGAATACGATTTATTCATCCTTCCGAAAGTTGTATATGAGCAATAGTAAAAGTTCTGAAAAGGGTTTGTGGGCAACAAAAAACTAAGTTTTACGAGGTCTGGATTTAGCCTATGGTTTCTACAAAGTAAGCTTTGTCCCACAGCTCCTTTTGTGTATCTAAACTCGCCTTCAAGTCGCCGAACTTTGCAAGGATAACAGCAGCCGATTCCCGTTTTATTTCCTGGGCTATCGTCTCCACCGAGTTGCTTCCATCTGATTCCACATATAAATGAAGGTGGTCTGGAGCCAGCCAGAGCAGATCAACAAAACCACCGACAATCTCACTACATTTCGAAAAAGTGTCACAAACGAAATCAAAGATATTTGCAGGCCGGGCAAAAACCGGCTTTCTGTAGATCACATTCCATGCAAAATGGTATTTGAAATCGACAAATACACTATCCGGATCACGGCCCAGTCTTTGCAGAGCCAAAGCTCGCTGATACTTAATTTTATCGGAATCAAGCAGCTTCTGGAAACCGTTTTGTGGAGAGTTGTCTTTGATATGATTGGGCGAAGACGGAATCTCCTGGTCAGACGATCCGACCAATTTGAGTGCGGGCTGGAAAGCATAACACTCAAAAAGCGCCGGATTTTGTATGCACCTGTTTAGATGACAGAGTACATTTTCTTGAAATTCTAAGTCCTGGCAGAAACTACACTTGCCATGAATCATCGACCTGGATAATTTTGCACACTCCCGGCATCTTCCGGGAAAGTGGTTTAAAGATGACATTTCTTCCAAATTCAAATCCTCCTGCATGGTCTGACAATACTCAGCATTTGGTAACACTTTAGCGCTTTTAAATATTATTTTTTGACAGGATTTACAAGATGTTCAGGATTAAAAAAACATCAAAACTCATCCTGCAAATCCTCATCAAAATCCCTTACTTTACGGCAGAGTAAAGCGTTTTTTGAACATCGAACATCGAACATCGAACGTTGAACATCGAACAATGAAATCGCTTCGCTCCGCCAGTTTATAAATTGACAGAATACCTTATTCAAAATTCGATGTTGGACGTTCGATGTTCGATGTTCATCCTTGCCTGCCCGCCTCTGGGGGGTTATCCTGTCAGATTCTTTTTCAAAAGGCTAAATTGTTACAGCATTTGTAATGCTCAATCGGTGTATCTAAATCATATTAGTGTATTGAAATATAGGTATCCGTTCACGGTTAAAATGTTTTAGGCGTTGCATAGTTCATTGAAAAAACTGTGAACTGTGAACCGACAACCGTGAACGCTTACAAATATAGTTTAATGTTATAAAAATGTGTTTTCGTTTTTTTATGAAATATTTGGCTTGGGCATTTTTTTCTCCACCAGCGCCCCTACTGTATATCCTGCGACAAGTGACCCCGTAATTGTAAATACCGTAAGTATAGCTACATATAAGCATCCAAAATACGAAATCATTATTGGCAAAAGAAACGGCTTGACAGCTCTGCTGTTCAGGAAAACGGCAATGGATGAATTTCCAGCGCCTTGGGCCTTTAATTCCTTGAGCATTGGATACCAGGCATAGATGGGTCCTGTAGAAATAATTCCTGCCGTCATTGATAGTATTATTCCCTTAATGCCGGCTTCCTTTCCAAGAAAACTCGCAATATATGCTGGTTTTAAAAAAAGATTCAGAACTATCATAAGAATAAAAACAAGGGATAGTGGGATAATTATATTGAAAAAAATAATGCCGCTGCTTTTGAAAGCAAGGAAAGCTCTGTCCGGCATAAATGCAAAAATAATTCCATATACTGCAATTACGGAAGCAGGGAAATAGATCATCCGCATGGCACTTTGTTTACGTGTAGTCCTATTTGACATATTTATACACCAATAATAGTATTAACTAAATTGAGCGATTTTTGGCTCGATCTGCACTGATCTCTTGCGCATCAAGGATTCACGAAAATCCTCGACGTATCCAGGGGTATGCCTGCGGTTTTCGCAAACCCTTATGCATCAAGATCTCAGCACATTTCTTCCCCAAAAATTGCTCAACTTAGGTAAGAAACGCTACAGTAAGAATCGCTATAATGAGGGACAAAGCAAAGGACACCGCATTCCTGACCAAAGCAAATCTTATGCCCAGAGCTGCCATCTCAGCCGGCAACTGCACTATTCCTACAGTAACCCATGAAATGATCAAGGCGGTTACCGCAAACAGGCTGATCCCATATTCCAGGAATTCTCCACCAATGATATAACTATTAATAGGATTGCCGGCAAAAATACTCCCCAAACTTGCCCCCAGGAGAGTATCTATTGCAATATTGCCTGAAAAAACAGAGGACAGGAGCTCTTTTGAAATAAATGAGCTGAATAGTCCGATGAGCAGCACCACACCGGTTAAAACAGGCAGAAGCCTGATAATCTGATTGACGGAATTGCTTAAAGCATGAATCAGAGCTGTCTTATCAATCTTATTAACACCTGCTTCAAGGCCGGATTTAACTCCAGGCTGTCGCTGCAATTTGCCTTTTTTGTACATCTGCACAACTTCTCCAACCGTGCCGACAACTTCTTCAAGCACCTGTATGCCGTTAGCTGTCAGATGGCCAATGGCAGTGGGGCTGCAGTAACCTGTTAAAACCGTATCAACTTTCTTGCTGATAACAAGCACAACAGCCTGAACACCGGAGCCATGGTAAGTTGAAGCGCCAGGGTTTGCAACCGCCTCAAAATCCATTGTATCCCGATCAACAATTATAAAGTATTTAGAAGTCCCAAATCTGGATCCAACTTTTGCATTCAGATGCGGGCTGTCAGCAGAAACAGCAATTTTCAAGACAGCCTCCAGAGTTATTTAGTTTTTGAGTTGTTTGTGAAAATATTGGTTAGTGAAGAACTAGTCCTGACGGAAGGGTTTCACCAAAAATGGTATTTTCTTCACTTTTAGCCATTGGGACCACATCTTCTAAGAATTTTATATGAGGACCTAAAATATCATATTGATTCATCCAGTCTATGATAATGTCTATAATTGATGAATCAAGATCTCTCATTCGATCACCGCTTTTGCGGGCAAGCTGAGCGATTGCCATCCCAACCGGTTTTGGATTGCGCCACGTCTTGGACAGTATTTCTTCAATCCAGGAAGATATTTCTTCAGGTGGTATTACCCTGTCAACAGGGCCATAAAGAAGTTCACGAGCACCTATTCGCGAAAGAGACCATAAATGCTGGGGTTTGCATTTTTTGGGTTTAATCTGTGAAAGAAGCATACGCCCCCATTGAATCTTATCTTTTACCAGGAGCCTTTCCATATTCGCAACCGCCATCCAGATTTCCAGACGCTCCTGGTGCGGCACCCTGCTCTTTGTTCCTTTCTTAGGCATTATAATGGGAGCAAGTTCCTGAATGAACTGTCTTTGCTGCCCTGCGCTAAGCCCCCCTGCCACTCTTCTCCACAATATCCACCATTCAGAACATACCTGTGCATTTTTTGAATGAATAGTACCATGCTTATGAATCTTCCATAAACTCTTTACCCGATACTCATCAAAACCATCTCCAAATCCCGGCCTCATACAAAATCCGGTCAGATTAAGCCACCTGCTTTCATGTTCAGGCCCGAAAGCGCGAGTTTCAACAAGTTTAATCAGCTCGTCGGAAATTCTCCGAATAAATCCAAGCGGCCATCTTTCCCTGGATCTTCCGACTTTTTTCATTATAACCTTACTTAAATTTTTAAGCGCACTGTTATCTGTTCTGTCCGAAAAGATACTTCCAACATATGAACGAACTTCATCCACAATAGAGTCTTCAAATATTTCTTTGTCAGTAATATCTACAGGTGTTAATGCATCCCGCAATTGAAACTGCAGTTTCCAGCGATGGTTGCTTATTAGAGAACGGCACCAGAGAGCAAGTGTGCCCATTTCAGTATAATCTGATTCAATCCGAACGGGAATCCTTGTCTTAACGCCCTTTTTTCCATACTGAACAACTGTTTGTATGGGCGGAAGGGAAGTCAGTGAATCGTCTATCTCAACAAGGTCGCCGCATCTGTCTCCTGAACGAAAGCTTGAGCTGTAAATATCAAAACTAACCGGCTGATTTGCAAGAACCTCAAATTTTTTATCCTTCAGCTCAATAGTTGTGCCCTCCTCAAGACCGCGTTCTACCAGACAGACAGCAAATTTTTTGTCACCCTTTTTTGACAGATCTTCAATGGGTTCGAATTTCTTTTTTGAAACACCGAGATAATAAGCTCTTGCACTTCCACTTCCAACCCTCACTCCCTTTCCAATCTTAACAAGGCCATAGTATGATGCACCAAGCGCAACAGAAAGATCAGGATCTGTATTTTCCAATACTCGAGGAAGATCGGAAGAAAAATCAGATTTTTTTTCATTATTCGACGTTCGATGTTGGACGTTCGATGTTGGACGTTCATCTTTTAATTTGTTCTTAAACCAGTAACGTATGGCTGCTCTTATTCTCTCTTGAATAACAGCAGGTTTTAATGATCCGCCATTAAAGAGGATAAGATCAGGAGCATGATCTTCCCTGTTTAATACTTTTATAACATCCTCTTTATGTTTATCCAGGAAATAACCCAGATGCCTTGTTATGGCCGGCTCCTGTTCATATGGAAGACCGAATTCAGTTATTCCTCCCCTGATATTTATTTTCTTTATGTCTTTTGGATCAGCAAGCGGGAAAAAACCTTCCAACACTGTTTTCTCAATCTCTTTACGCCCGAGTTCTGCTGAAACCGTTCCCGCAATAAGCTTGCTGCCCTCCCCCATTAATGTAATTTTTTCTGATTCCACATCTTCGTTTAAAATATTTTCCTTGGCCTTTCTGCACTGATGGCATAGAGTTCTCCACCTGTCCCCGCTTAAAGATATCCTTTTTTTGGACAAACGCTGTTCTATATTGCTTGCAAGTGCAAGATCAACATTGTCACCTCCGAGGATTAAATGATCTCCAACCGCTATCCTCTCGAACCTGGGGCTTCCCTCAACCTCTCTCAAAGTTATCAATGTAAAATCAGTAGTCCCGCCCCCAACATCGCAAACAAGAATAAGCTCATTCGGATTTACAAATTTATTCCAATTATGCTCATGATGAATCAACCAGCTATAAAAAGCTGCAAGAGGTTCTTCCAGTAAAGTTACATTGCTTAAACCCGCCATTGATGCAGCTTCAACTGTAAGATCACGAGCAACTTCATCAAATGAGGCAGGCACAGTTATAATTATTATCTGGTTTTCAAGATATAGATCCTCATCATCGCCTTTTAAGCTGTTCCACGCTTTTTTTATATGTTTCAGGTATGATGCGGTAGCCTCAAGAGGAGAAATTTTAAATACCTCATCACCTGCTCCCCATGGAAGAATCCGGGCTTTTCTATCCACATTACTGTGGCAAAGCCAGCTTTTTGCAGATGATACAAGTTTAGCCGGTACTTTTGCCCCATGATCTCTTGCAAAAGCTCCGACAAAGTTTTTTCCATCGCTTATCCATGGAAGTGATACAGCC
Organism: Deltaproteobacteria bacterium; assembly: GCA_030272815.1. Classification (GTDB taxonomy): domain Bacteria; phylum Desulfobacterota; class Desulfobacteria; order Desulfobacterales; family ETH-SRB1; genus B13-G4. The sequence goes on along the minus strand of JAJSZT010000010.1, from coordinate 51,462 downwards.
TCCTCTGAAATATCATACTTCCCCGGGATATAGAGAAACGATGGTAAAACCGGAAGTCTGGAAACTTCTCCAAAACCTGTAAGCTGAGGAACTTTAAATATCTTTATTTTATGCTTCTTTTTTGCATCCGCCAGAAGATCCACATATGATACAGCAGAATTGGTAGTCCCTAAATCAATACCTATTATGAAATGTTTCTCAAGAAGGTCCAAAATTTTCTTTCTCCCTGACGTTGAACTCCAGTTTCCATCTGCGATCATCCTCCCTGGCAACACACCATAATTCAAGAGTTCCGACTTCTGTTATATCTATTTCGAGGTTTACGGGAATAACGCTGCCATAATCTCCATCCAGCGTGGTCTCAATTGTTGCTATCTCATTAATTTCGTTAATCTCATCTTCCCAGTCATCAACCACAGTACCTAATGAATCTTCAGGTCTTAATGATGATCCTAAAAAATCAAATTTTACAGGTTCACCTACCACTATAGTAAATTCCTGATTTTCAAGTTTTGCTTTGGCACCTTCCTCCATACCGAAAGGTGCAACACAAAGTGCCCTTGTTGGAGCTGGCATACCTGGTACCGCAGGCATTGATGCAGCAATACCAATGTAGTATGATCGGCCAAGACCGCTTCGAATGCGTATGCCGTCTCCGCGCCTTGCCAGGCCATAATAAACCGCCCCTCTCGCAACAGACAAATCAAAGTCTTTTGTATCAATCTCTTTGATAGATGAGGAGCTTCCATATCCAGCCCAGGATGATAATACTTCCTTTATGCGTTTTCTTACAGGATCAGCTTTCATAACGCCGCCGTTAAAAATGATGGCATTGGGCGACCTGTTACTTTCACCATCAATTTTATGCCTGCCAAGAAAGGCTGCAAGATGATGTGTGATAGCGGGGTCTGCTTCATACGAAAGACCTATCTCCTTTAGACCTGTCTTTTGATTTGTTATGGGCTCGGCAGTTATCTCACACTTTGGAAAAAAACCGTCAAGAATTACCTGCTGCACATCATTCATTGAAAGTTCCGTCTTGATTGTACCACCTATCAAACTGCTTCCCCTGCCCAGTATTGTAACAGGATAGTTCTTTTTTTCAGAATCAGATAATACATTTTCCTTTGCTTTGCGGCAACTGTGCCAAAGACCACGCATCTGCCATGAATCGAGTTTAGTACCTTTTTCAGCCATCTGTTTTGAAACGGAATACGCAAGGGCCAGATCCATGTTATCACCTCCAACAAGAAGATGATCGCCAACAGCTATTCTTTCCAGTAAAAGCTCACCATCATTATCAGAGACGTTGATCAGGCTGAAATCGCTTGTGCCTCCGCCGATATCGCATACAAGAACAAGGTCTCCCTCTTTAATACTATCTCTCCATTGATTACCTGAAGATTCGATCCATGCATAAAATGCAGCCTGGGGTTCCTCAAGCAAAGAAACATTCGATAGACCTGCAAGAGTGGCAGATTTTACAGTAAGTTCTCTTGCAACAGCATCAAACGAAGCGGGAACAGTTAAAAAAATTTCCTGATTTTGAATTAATAATTTTTCATCATGACCAGCTATTATGTTATTCCATGCATCGCGAATATGCCGCAATATGGCTGCTGAAGCCTCAACCGGCGACAGCTTTGCCTCTTTGTTCTCACCTCCCCATGGAAGAACCGGCTTATTCCTGTCAATCATTGTGTTGCAAAGCCAGGATTTGGATGAAGAAATCAGGCGGCCTGGGATTTCCGCACCTCTATCTCTGGCACGCTCGCCAACAACATAATGAATTTCATTATCCCATGGCAGATTAAGCGCCTCATCCATAGCATCGTTTTTTTCGTTCATAAGAATAAAAGAAGGCAGGATTTCTCTTTTCTCTACTGTTCCTGGACCGACCAACTGAGGTATCTTAAGTATCTTTATATCGGAACTTTCACCCCTGGTACTATTAACTTCAGTATAAGCTGCAACACTATTGGTTGTGCCTAAATCTATCCCAATTATATAAACTGGTTCAGACAATATAAAACTCCTTTTGCTGGTTGCTGTTCACTTGTTACTTGTTGCTTGTTACTGCCTACTGATCATCAGTCATTAGTCACTCGACCACTCGACTATTTTAGTGTCTGAACGAAAACCCCTGGTTCCAAGCGGTCATTGCGAGGAATGAGGAACGAACGACGAAGCAAGCCCCTTATTTCCAAGAGATTGCTTCGGTCATACTTCCCTCGCAATGACGAGAAAAGTGTAATTAGGAGGATTTTCGTTCAGGCACTATTTATGAAAGGTAACCGTACACTTCAGACCAGCCGGCAATCCGTATTCAGGATTGGGCAGTTCCAGGCGCACACCGAATGTGCCGCTGGCAGCATCCACGACACGGTCAACGATCTTTACCCTGGCTTTATAAACGCGTTCTACCGGTTTCTCCGGCGTTACTTCAGCGTGCATACCGATTTTGATTATGCCCAGCAATTTCACGGGAGCAAAAATTTCAACATAGAGCGGATGAATTTGGGCCAGTTTTAAAACCGGTTGATCTTCAACGTACTCACCAGGAAAAAGGAATCGTTCCATCACCACTCCCGCAATCGGACTGTAGATGGTCATGCGCTTGACCACCTCAATCGAACGTTTCAATTCCAGCTCGGCAAGACGGATGTTCTCTCTGGCTTCTTCCATGGCAATCAACGCCAGCTTACTATTGGTCCTGGCCTCATCCATTTCTTCGAACGGAATCACTTTTTTGTTGTACAACTCCTCGTACCGCTTCTGCCTGCGCAGACTAAAATCCACTTGCGCATGCTTTTCTTTAATGGCGGCCTTCATCTCGGTACGAAAACGAGCAAGATCCATAGAGGCCATTTCGATGCCAGAGTGCAGCCTGGCCAGCACCTGACCCTTTTTGATCATGTCTCCCCGTTCTGCATCCACTGTTTTGAGGATTCCGGCGACACTGCTGCCGACATTAACAATCATGGAGGGTTCTATCAAACCATCAAGTACAATGGGCTCGGCACCCGCCAACCCTGCTTGCACTGCAATTATCAGTAAATCAAGAACAACTCCGAACATAACGAAGCGTAGCAACTTCATCTGCACATCCTCCCCTTTACCTATAGACTTTCAGATAATTAATTTCACAAGACTAGAAGGAGGAAGGCGTATTAGTTATACGTCAACGACTGATAACGCAGTGAAATTAATTATCTGAAAGTCTATAGGTTTTACTCGGAACGACCCGAAAAAGCAAGGGAATCGCTTATTTGCTCATCCATTTTAAGTAAATCGTGTCGCATGCGGGCGTGCAGTCTTTCCGCTTTGCGCTGCGCCCGGTAAAACAACAACTTGCCGAGCATCCGCCCGCCAGAACCGCCCGGAAATCTGAGAAAGGTGACTGCCAGCCACCGCAACAATTTGCTATTATACACGTCAATAAGCTCGTCCTCAAGGGAAACTATGGCCTCAGCACTGCCTGGATCCCCCTGTCGCCCGCAGCGCCCAAAAAGCTGGCGATCAATACGCCGGGTGTCATGTCTTTCGGTGGCGATAACATGCAGCCCTCCATTCTCAGCCACCCCGGGCGCAAGCTTGATATCCGTACCACGTCCCGCCATATTCGTAGCCACGGTAATACTCCCCTGTTCTCCTGCCCGGGCAATTATCTCGGCCTCCTCCTTGTCCTGCCTGGCATTCAACACACTGTGCGGCAGGCCGGCGTCTTCCAGAAGCTTGTCCAGATGTTCCGACGCCTCAACCGAACGCGTGCCCACCAGCACCGGGCGGCCTTTTTGATTGATTGTGGCAATGGTTTTTACAATTGTTTCCCATTTCCGCCCGGCAGTACAATAGACACAATCCGGCAGAAACCGTCTTCGCATTGACCGATTGGTAGGGATAGTCACCACCTGTAAGCGATAAATCGACCAGAGCTCTCCGGCCACCTCACGGGCGGTGCCGGTCATGCCTGCCAACCCCAGGTAACGCCTGAAAAAACGCTGATAACTGATACGGGCCAGGGTTTCCTTGCGCTTGGTGATGTCACACCCTTCTTTAACCTCAATTAACTGATGCAAACCGCTCTCCCAGGAACGGTCGGCCATCAGCCGGCCAGTGTATTCGTCGATAATCTGAATCTTTCCGTCCTTGACCAGATAATGTTTGTCGCAGTCAAATAAATACAGGGCCACCAGCGCCTGACGCACCAGTTCCTGGCGCTGAACGTAATTGAGAGGTTGATCCAGATCCGGCCAAACGTCGTCAGTAATGCGCTTTTTTCCGCAATTATTCAGTTCAACGGTTCTCTCACCGGATACGACAAAATCTTTTCCCTGCTCGAGTCTTTTAGCCATAGCCAGTGCCTGTTGATACACGCCCGAATCATAAAATCCGTCTGCTTCCGATGATATGATCAGCGGCGTGCGGGCTTCATCCACCAGAACACTGTCAGCCTCATCAACAATAGCAAAACGCAGCCCACGCATAGTAAGTTGATTAGCCCGGGAGTTTTCGCCGTACAGCCGCTCAAGCTGGAGTCGAATCGGGCTGGGGCGGTCCCAAAGTACGATCCGATCTCGCAGATAATCAAAGGCCACTTCCTTGTTCGTACAGTAAGTCACATCACAGCCGTAAGCATTGTGACGAGCGTTGGAATCCATACCGTGAATGATAGTCCCTACAGTAATGCCCAGTGCTCTGTAAATCGGTCCCATCCAGTCGGCGTCCCGACTGGCAAGGTAGTCATTGACAGTAATAATGTGTACTGGCACACCTGCAAGGGCCAGGGTGCAGGCCGGCAGTGTAGCGGTCAGGGTTTTGCCTTCCCCGGTTTCCATCTCCGCCACCATTCCGCTGAGTAAAACCGCCCCGCCCATCAACTGAACATCCAGATGTCGCATGTCGATGGTCCGCCCGGCAACTTCACGCACCATAGCAAAAGCATGGGCCACCAGGTCCTGCCGGTAGCCTTGCCGTCTCAGGCTCTGCCCCAGGTTGCGGCAGGCTTCCATAATTTGCCCGTCACTGCATTTCTCGACTTCAGTGGCACAGCCATTGACAGCCTCAACAATCCATTTGAAACGACTCGCTCGGGGTCGTAGCCAGGGCGCAAAAATTCCGCCCACGGCAGCGCCAAATTGATCTGCTTTTTTCAGACGCGGTTCTTCGCGCTCCGGATAAATTTTACTGCTAATGCTGTGTTTGATGTTGATGCTATACATTAAATCTTCTTAAAAACAGTTGTCTGATCAACCGGTACCAGCGGTACACCAGCGGTTCCCGGCCATGGTCGAAACGCACATAGACCCGACCACCTACCTTGTAGACCCCCTCGGGTGGCGGCAGCACGATATCAAACAAAAACACTTTCTGAAATGCTTTAATACCCTGCATATCCCGCGGATCGATAGCGATTTCGCCGCCCCCCTCCTGGCTGAGGGTACGGCTTGGCAACTGATCCGTAGCAGCCGGAACCTCGCGCAGGAGTTGAGCCGGCATTTTGAGGGAAATCTTTTCTGGAAATCGCACCTTCACATCCAAAGTTTTCTGACGTACAAAATCGACGTCAGCCTGATTCACAACCACCCGGGCAATCATGGCCGAGCGGTTCAGCACATAGCCCAACAGTTCCCCCCGCTGCACAAACTTACCCGCAAGGTTCTCAGCCATAGGTATCACGATTTTGCCGCCGGCAGCGCTGCGAATAATCAGATCATTGACTCGCTGCCGTGTGTCTTGTAGCTCGGCTTCAACCTGGCGGATCTCCTCCCGGGTAATTTCCGCCTTAACCCGGTCTGACAGAATCTGAGTGTCATAGAGGGCGTTTAATTCCTGCATACGCGCTTCCAGCACCCGGATCTCGGCCGGCAGAAACGGGTCGGAGCATTCGATAACCGGAATTCCGGCATCGATGCGGCTGCCCTGAGCAACCGTCAGCCTATCCACAAAACTATCCGTACCGGCACGCACAAATGCACGCTCGGGAATCCAGATAACCCCTTGCGCACGGGTGCCAAGGGGAACAGGAACAAAAGTGACAAGAGCAACAGTACCAATCAGAAATAGGACACTGGCTGTAACAGCCCAGGCGCGCCTGCGGCGCAATTTCGGAGAAGTGAACAAAAATCGCACGATTTTACCCAGGGGCATGACAAACATGTTAAAAATCCCCCAGCAGGCAAATAGCACACCAACAAAGAAAAATTTGCCGGCAATGAACAGGATAATACTGGTGAAAATAAAAATCCGGTAAAAGAACGCCGCAATGGTGTAAATCACAAACCAGACACGTTCACCGGGCACGGAAAATGGTGGTTCAACATCTTTTGCTCCGAGCAGATAGCGCTGGAACATGTAGCCAATGTAACCGATCCCGCGCTGGGCCAGGTTCGGTATCTCCAGAAAATCGGCAAGAATATAGTAAGCATCATAACGCAAAAGCGGGTTGCCGTTAAAGAGCAGAGTCGACACACTGGCAATGAGGATTATGTTAAACGCCACCGCCCGGACCGGTCCCGGCTCGATGCTGGTCCAGAGAAAAAGGGCCAGGGCGGCGATAAAAACTTCCACGACCATCCCTGCAGCCCCCACCAGCACCCGCTCCCGCTTGTTGCGAAACGCTGATGCAGCCGAAGCGTCTACGTATGGAATCGGGGTAAACACCAGCAGCATGATGCCCATTTCATGCACTTCCCCGCCCCACACCTTCACCGCAAAAGCGTGGCCAAACTCGTGAAAGGCTTTCAAAAAGGGAAAGACCAGCCAGAGGATCACCAGGTTGCCGGGCGCCAGAATGCGGTCGGTGATGTTTTCGGTCAACTCCGGCCAGTGCAAACCAGCCAGAAAAATACCATACCCCACCACAACCAGCCATATGACGGCCCCGGCCCAACTGAACACGGGTCGTACCAGCGGCAGAAAAAAAGCCAGAATCCGCTCCGGATCAAGCAGCGGGAAGCGCATGAACAGCGGACTGCGCAAATTCTGCTTCCACTTGCCATAACGCTGCTTTTCAAAACGTTTGAGCATTTCAGCAGTGTCGGGCAAAACGTCGGTCTGCAGGGCATTGACCGCATGTAATTGGCTCAAAAGACGAATCACCTCTTCCTGGGTCGGAGCATCTTCCCCCAATCGCGCCCTACCCGCCTCCCAGAGATCCTGTACGCTGTGCTTGCCGTCCATTAGCCCGATAAGCAGATAGGCAGCCGGGGTAAACCTCTGAAAGTGGCCTGAAGCATGGTCCTGCAGCACATACCACAGTTCCCCGCGGTAATGATGGCGGTGAATCTCCACGTGACTCCGCAAGCGTGGATTTAAAGCCGCCACACGGTACCAGGATGGACTGAATAGGGACTCAGACATGTTTGTGCTTACCCTCTACGGGAACCATCGCCACATTTGTAACCGCAGCCAATCTATAGCCTTGTGGGTCCAAACCCAGATCAGCTTGCGGCGGTCGATGGTGATCTTGCCAATACCTTCCATACCGGGTCGCAAATGCGACTGGGACTGTACCATATGGCCCTCTACCCGAAAGTAGTTTCGGCCCTCTTTGGCAATGGATACTGGTGTAATCTTTTCCACCACAAAAGGAAATGCCTTGCCGGACATTGAGGGCAGCATCAGATCGCTTTTCTGTCCCACAACGATTGCGTTGATATCCCGTTCATCCACCTCGGCGATTACCCGGTATTCATCCAGGGGAGCCACTTCGAACAACACCTGACCGCGCTCTACAGGCGCTCCAAGAGACTGGCTCAAGTCGCCGCTCATAACTACCCCGTCAAATGGTGCAATAATCCTGCACCGCGCCAACTGTTCATCTATCAGGGACATCTGTGCGGTGGCCTGTTCGATCCTGGCCATTAAGATATGGATCTGCGCCCGGTCATGTTTGGCCATGGCTTCGTCATACTGCCTGGAATTTTGTTGTTTTTCGGTAAACCACTTGATACGTTCGAGTTTAAGATCCCGATCGTCCAGCAGGCCCAGCATGTCCCCTTCCCCCACCACATCACCAGGGCGGGCCGGCGCCTCCTTGATGTAGCCGTTAAAAGGCGCTGCCACCACCCGCTGCACCTCCCCTTCTATGACAGTCGGGGCTGTCACACGATAGTCAACCTCAAAAAACGCAAAAAAAACAGTCAACGCTATGAGAGCCATCACCACCAGCTTGCGGATCAAAAAGCCCGGACCCAATAGCCTTTTTAACTGCCTGGCTAATGAACCGGCTGCTTTGCGAATCAGCCAGCGCTCTTCCATCTGCTTGGTATGCAGAAGCGGACCCACTACCGCCCCGATGGTTTCGCACAGCTCCACCGTTGCCGGATCAAAGGGTTTATCTGTAGGACGCTCAAGTGTCAGTCCCCCAATCGGCTTTCCTTTAACCTCCAGCGGAACAGTGCATATGGTACCGGAACCGTGCTGCCGCTCGAGTTCGGCGTGGGCGCGAGTGGCCAGGGGGATTGTTTCGGGCGGGGTTGGGTAAACCACCACAGCCTGCTGGTCAATGGCCTCATCCATGGCCGCTTCGATGGCCCGCACCAGGTTAGTCTGCTTCCCGAAGTCGGCACTGTGGGAAACTGCAGTAACCTTTGTGTGTCGCCCGGAAAAAAACCCGATACTCACCCGGTCGCATTCCAGGCTATTTGCCATCCGGGTAACAAACGCCATGACTGCCTCATGGAAGCGTTCGTTTTCAACAGCACTGGCCAGCAGATCAAGCGCCGTCTGCAGGCGTTTGCTGACCTCATCCGACGTTGCCGTCTGTGTGCGTCGGATCAGAACTTCCAGCCAGGCAGCCCCCCAGTGGAGCTGCCGCATGATCTTCTGAACCACATTGCGGTCCTGCTCCTTGACACCCAATACAATAGTACCGTGGATTTTACCTGCAACCTCGATTGGATAGGCGATGTGAAAATTCTCGGGAAAATGATTTTTAGAGGCGGGGTCTGTGTCCTTTTCAACAAGAAGGCCGCGGCGCTCTTTGAGAGAGCGTTCCGCGGCCCCGGTAAGATGCTGAAGATTGAGACTGGCATCCGGCCATACGGCCACAGGTGTGAAAGGGCCACTATCCGGATTTCCCAGAAGAATCATCGCACAGCATACCCTTTTGAGCATGCAACACTGCAACGGCAACCAGCTCTGACAAAATGCCTTGGGTGTGGTTGCCTCGACAAACTGTTGCCAGGATAAATTTTCCGAGTCTGCAGATCGGTTATTTTTGTCCTCTACCAATCGAAATGCAACTGGTTTTGTTTTGGGCCCCGGTTCTTTTTGCTCCATATTTGTTTCATATCAAACCCCTGGCCGTACGTCGAGGACTTTTATTGTACCGTCGCACCCTCAGGCCGCCTGGCAATAACTTCCAGCTTGCCATATTGTGACTCGTAATTCTTCAGGACATTGTTAAGCAAAACGGCCAGACGTTTGGCGGCAAACGGGCTCAAAACAATACGATCTGAGAGCTTAACCTTGATCTCTTCCTGACCGGCTTGCCATGCCTGGTTCATGCCAAACAGAAGAACAATTTCCTCACGACCGCCGGCTACGTTAGCTACGTTGGCGTAAGCACTGCGCATATCGGAATCATCCCACACAATTTTCGGCTGACCGGTTGCCTCCTGGTTGGGGCCGCCGGTTGGGGCTCCAGTTTCTTTACCGCTCTTTTCATTTGCCATTCAAACCTCCTTGTTTATGCGTTAGTCATTTTCTTCATCTTCATCAAGTACCACTATCTTAATGTCATCCTTTAAAATAAATTTATTATATCTTTTTCCGGTACCATTTGTCAAGAACTCTGTCAGCCAGGAGCTGCCATGTTTTGCCGCGGCCGCAGGGGCAATTGCTTCTGCCTCGTCTATGGCTGTGTTCATGAGCACCAGGCTGGCCAAATCTTCGGGTTCATTGACTTCCACTGAATCAGCATCAATATAATCGTCAGCCAACTGCCGTACGCCTGCATCAAGGCTTGCATCCATCAACCCTTCCTGCTCAGTGTGCTCAAGCCCCAGCACATGGCCCAGCTCGTGCATAACCACGGTCAAAAGGTCGATATCTCCGTAAGCAGGGCTTGATGGGACGGCAATGAGTTCGGTGGCCCCATTTCGCCGTCTGAACTCGGTGTCGTCGTATGGCGTGGGATCAAAGAACCAGCCGTGGCCTGCTCCATCAACATCGATCAGTACGGTTTCTCCGGACGTCTGCCCAAGAATGAGGCCCGGAAGGTCGACGATTTCGAGGGTCACCGCTTCGAGCGCCGTGGTGTCGATACCCGTGGCCGCCCAGTGGGCCATTGCTGCGTCAACGATCGGCGCCAGCATCTCCGCGGTCGGTGCGTCAGCGGCAATCGGCTGGTCCGGAAAGGTCGCTGCCTGCAATGCTTTATCATCCTCATCAATCTGGATGTGGCCGTGCTGATTGAGATCGCTCTCCAGGCCGTTGAAGCGGTCCAGGTCGTCCTTGAGGTCCTCGATCTTCTCCTGGTCCCCGCTGGCAAGAACCTCGTTCACCGCCTCGGTGATCTGCCGCGTCGTCAGCGGATAGGCAATGTATGGATGTGTCGCATTGAGCAGAGCAGCAACAGCGTGGCGCATCAGCGCATCTTCTTGACCCCCGCCCAAGCCCAAAGCATCGACCAGCCTCACGTCGTAATACTTTAACTTCAAGTCATCCGGCAGGTCGAAGACGCTTTCCAGCGTCTGGTACGGGCCCCAGATCAAGTTGTCGTCAGTGCCGCGCGGCCAAGCGACGGAGCTGTGGAAGGCAACATTGTTCTTCCAGAAGCCGGGGGTATTGCCCTCACCTTTACGCTGTCCTATGTGATGGTTGGCATCGTCGTTAGCCACGCTGAACGTGATTCCGTCCTCGTCCGGGTTCGGATCATAGACGCCAGTCACGTAGGCGATGTTCCTGTACTGCCCCTCCTGCACCGTGTAGTTGACGACCCCTTCCGAGGTGTACAGCCAGGTTTCCCCAGCATCGAGAACGGCATCTGTGTCGGTGTCGCCATCGTTGAAGCCATTCCCGTCATCATCGACGGACACCGGCGTAAAATCGTCGCTCGTCTCGTCCGGGGTGCCAAAGTCGTCGACTATAGTGATGTCCCTGATCGGCACGTTACCCTCATTGATGACCAGGTAGGTCCAGGTGACAGGCGTGCGGACGGTCAGGGCGGGCCCGCTCGGTGAATCGGCATCCTCAAGAGAGGTTGGTTTGGTGGGATCAAAGGCGTTGATCGCCTTCTCGATACGGATCATCGGCACGTCAGCCTCGACGATGGCAATGTCGTTGTCCTTGACCGTCAACATGCCCGTCTCGTCATCCACGGCCGTGGCCATGGCGACGTTCAGATGGCGGCCTTCCTGGACCGTGTAATTGGCGACATCGTCCCGGTCCACCGTCGCTGAGGTGTACAGCCAAATTTCCCCAGGATCGAGAACGGCATCTGCGTCGATGTCGCCATCGTTGAAGCCATTCCCGTCATCATCGACGGACACCGGCGTAAAATCGTCGCTCGTCTCGTCCGGGGTGCCGAAGTCATCGATGATCTCGGTGATCTGCAGCGGCGTTTCCGTCGTGTTCTCTATCAGGTAGGTCCAGGTGACGGACTCGCCAAGTGGAAGCACCACTCCGGGCGCGTTATTGGCATCTTCCTCGTCCGTGGGGTTCCATAGATCCTCGGCGTTTACGGCCTTGGTAATGCTGATACCCACCGGAGCGCCCAGATGGTGGTTGGGGTCGGAATCCTCGGTCGCGCACTCGAACTCGTCCACCGCCGTCACCGTGGCTGTGTTCACGAACTGGCCCACGACCACCTTGTAATCACGTATCCCTTCCGAGGTGTAGAGCCAGCTCTCACCCGGGTCAAGCAGGCCGTTCCCGTTGGTGTCACCGCCGAGGAAATTCGGCGTGAAATCATCGGCTAAGTTCGGGTCGTTCGGGTCGGACCACGTTCCACCGTCGTCGGTTATGTCAGTGATGGCCACAGACACCTCGCCTTCGTTGAAGACCAGGTATGTCCACACCACGTCCGTGCCTTCCACGAGCACGGGCCCCGTCGGATAGTCCGCGTCCTCGAAGGAGGTCGGGTCTCTCTCGTCGACCGCATTGATTGCCTTCTCGATGCGTATGGCAGGCAAGAGCGGCGTTACAGGGACGCCAACGTGATGGTTCTCGTCGAAGCACGAGACTGACACGTCAGGAGCCACCGTGCTGACGGCCTCCACATACGCGACGTTCTTATACGGCCCGGCCTGCACCTGATAGCTGATCTCGCCTTCCGAGGTGTACAGCCAGATTTCTCCAAGGTCCAACAGCCCATCTCCATTACCGTTGCTGATCAACTCCGGCGTGAAATCGTCGTTCGGATCATAGGGCGTTCCGGCGTTGTCACTAATCCCGGTGATGTCAAGAGGCTCCGTACCGTTGTTGGTCACCAGATAGGTCCAGACAACCTCCTCCCCGACCATGAGCTGTCGGGGCGTTACGTCCGCGTCTTCTTCCGGGGTCGGGGCAAAGGGATCGGTCGCATTAATCGCCTTCTCGATCTGAACAGTGGGCGGGATAACACCGGTCCCAACGCCAACCGGCGTGCTGCCATGCGCGGTCTGAAGCGGCGCGCGCAGCCTGTCGTTCTCTTTGCCGCCCGCAGTGTCGTAGTCCGTGAAGCCTTTGCGAGCCTGGAAATCCCGCGGCCCTCCGTGCTGCTCGTTCCACTCCGGATCTCTCGGCGTGACAAGGTTGATCTCGCCGTCCGGATTGACCAGGTCCGGATCAGCGCCGCCGGCAAACCCCAGCGCGAGCAGCAACTCCTTGACGGCCGGTGTCGGGGCTAGGCGGTTAACGGTGGGCGAGCCAAACTGCGAGAACGGCACGATGAAGCTGTTAAACTCGCCCGTCCAGTCGAACAAACGGTCGGCGCCGGTGTTGGCGATCAGCACGTCGAGGCCGCCGCCGCCATACGCCCAGTCGCCGATACCTCCTGTCTTCTCGAACACCTCCGGGTGGCCGTCATCGGCCACGGTGTTGGCCCCGGCCACGATGTTGGCTTGGGGATCATCACGGTCCGGACCTTCGGTATCCAGATTGTCGTCGGCCTGCAGGTAGTCGTTCCCGGCGCCCCCAAACAGGCGATCGCGCCCCGTGCCGCCGAACATGGCGTCGTTGCCCAGGTCGCCGAAGATCCAGTCCTTGCCGTCTTCGATCAGCCGGCCATTGGCATCGAAGGTTTCGAAGTTGAGCAGGAACTGACGGTCCACCACACCGTCGTTGTTGTCGTCAAAGTCGATCTTTTTCCACGGGTTATCGGCATCGTAGAAGTCGAGCTTGCCAGTCATCACGTCGTGCTGGAACGGCCGGAGGGTGATCGCCCGGGTATCGTGGTAGAACTCGGGCAGGGCTTCGGCGCCCGAGATAGCATCGTCGTTCGCGCCGCCGTGGATAAAGTCGTCGCCGAGGCCGCCGTAGACGATGTCGTAGCCACCATTCTCCCAGGTGGAAACCACGCCATCGCCCACGGTCAGGTCGGCGGTCTTCTTGAGCAGGTTGGTGATGTCGACGACTGCCCCGATAAACTTAGCCGTGTCCCAACTGGGGATGCCGAGCTCCTTCTCACCCTGCGCCTCCGTGCCCCACAGAGGGTCCGCGATGCTGTTACGGCTGGTCTTGATCAGACCGTCATCGCCCAGGATGCCGTCCTCGCCGCTGCCGCCAAAGATCTTGTCGTGCCCTGTGCCGCCGTAGATGTCGTCATCCCAGCCGTCGCCGTAAAGGATGTCGTTCCGTAGCATGCCGTGGATGACGTCGTCACTGTCCTCGCCCATGATCACGTCAGAGCCGCCGATGGTGCCCTGGGCGCCATCGTCGCCCGGGGTGTAGTCCAACAGGACGAAGGCCCGCGGGATCACCCGTAGCGTACCCCGATCTTGGGGCGCATAGGGGCTGGCCGGGTCGGAGCCGATGTCTGGATTCTGGTCGTAAGCAAACTCCAGGAAGTTGCCTGCTGCGTCGACCAGCGGGAAGATGTTGGCGTTGTCGCCGAAAATATGGTCGGCATCAAAGGCATGCTCGGCAATCTGACTCTGGACGGAGTCCCCGCCCTCGCCAAGCTCGTTGCGGTCGATGCGGAGCCCGGCGCCACCAAAGATGATGTCCTCGCCGTCGGGCCGCTGTTCCGGTGTCACCAGGCTGAACACGCTCGAGCTGCCGCCGATGATGTCGTCCTGCCCCAGGTTGCCGAAGATGATGTCGTTGCCGGCATTACCTTCGATATAGTCATCGCCGTCCGTTGCCTTGGCTTCGAACGAAGCATGGACCTCGAGCTTGCCGTCGGCCAGACGCCACGCACCCACCGGGCTTCCATCGTCTATCTTGCCGAGGATCGAGCCGTCGCCCTGGATGATATCGTCACCGAGTTGGCCGAAGATAAGATCCTCGTCAGCGCCGCCTGCGATGTAGTCATTGCCGAAGCTGCGGTCGCCGGCAGTCTGCAGTTCCAGCGTATGATGGAGGTCGGTGACCTCAAACTCCGCCCACGATGCACCATCAATGCGCGGGTCGGCGAACGGTGTTCCGGCATCGGTGTTGTTGCTGCCGTCGCTGTTGTAGATGAAGGACTCGACAAGCTGGCGGATCCGCGGATCCTGATTGCGCGGATCGGCGCTATCAGGCCGGTGCTCGAGCCCGACGTTGTCGCCAAAGATGAAGTCCTCTCCGGTGCCGCCGTCGATATCGTCTCCACCCCGGACATCATCTACAAGCCGGTTGGCGCCGCCGATGAGGATGTCGCGGCCCAGGTGACCGAAGATCACGTCGTCGTCGCCGTTCTGCAGCTCGAGCGAGTTGATCTCGAGGATCGAGTCCAGCGTCGTCGTCTGGATCTTCTGCAGCGCACCGGGCACGTCCGGGGGATTCGGCAGGTTGGGATCGAAGACGTACTGCACAACCTCGCCGTGGTCGCCGAAGATCACGTCGTCGTAGACGTATTCCGGGCCGTCGAGAATGGTGTACGGCCCGTCGCCCCAGATTACGTCGCGCCCTGCGGTGAGGTCATCACACACCAACGAGGCGTACGGCTCGATCGTCGTGCCGTTGTTAATGAAGTTGATCAGGTCCACGTCGATCGTCGGCTTCGGGCTGGCGTTCACCACGCTGATCGTCAACGCCCGGTTGAAGATGTTGACGTTGACGCCCGAATCGCCGTAGATGTGATCCACGCCGCGATTGCCGATGATCAGGTCATCGCCCGAGCCGCCAGCGAGATGGTCGCCGGCCTGGCTGCCGATAATGGTGTCGTTGCCCGCGCCGCCATAGGCTGTGAAGCCGACGCTTGGCAGACTGCCAGGCTCGACATCGGCGAACAGGGCGCGGGCATCGATGACGTCGTTACCGTGCAGATCGAACGGGTTGGCGAGCGGGAAGACCCATTCGTCATCCTCATTCTCTTCGTCGGTCAGCTCGGGGAACGAATCGAACGGTTTCTCACCAAGCTCCAGGCCGAGTACGCTGAAGGTTTCGCCGCTGTAGCACATGCCGTCCTGCGAGGTGTCGCCATAAACCACCAGCGGTGAGTCCGGACCGGCACTGCTGGTGATGACGATGTGATCACCACCCACACGTTCGCCGCCGTTCAGCGTTTGATCAAATCCGAAGACGGTCAGCTCAACGCCCGTTTGCGGTGTCAGTGCGACATCGAACAATGTCATTTTACCGCCATCAAGTGCCGTGACCGTGAACGGCCCGGCATACTCGCTGATGTAAACTGTCTGGCCGACATAGAAGCCGGCATCTGACCAGTCGCCACCACTGCGGGTGATGGTATCAGTAGCGATATCCATCAGTTCCGAAACTTCTGTTTTCAGCGGTTCCGTAACATGCTGTGCCAGCGCGTTGTCTTCCTCGCCCAGGTAATCGCCATCGGCAAGCACGGTGCCACCGATACGCAGCGGAACGCTGAGGATCAGGGTGCCGCCGTCGCCCCAGGTCAGCGCAGCGTTTTCCGGCGGCGTCAGCATCGTATCCACGATATCCAGAATCTCGCGGGTGTAAGTTTCGCCTTCAAGCTGGATGATCTGGCCGATTTCGTAACGGTCCTTTGCCCAGTCGCGACCGTCAAGGCGGGTCACCGCAAAGCCGTCAGGGTTGGTGCTGTCGACGTTCATATCGCCTTCGGTTTGAAGCTTGAAGTTGCCGCCGCCGTGCACAACGGTGAGGCCGCCGTGTACACCCTGGACATAGAATGATTTCGTAACATCGATTTCATCAGGAAGAGCCACACCTTCAAGCGTCAGGGACAGGCCGTCATCGGAGATCTCATTGATCCGGAAATCACGCTTGCCGTTTCCGTCAATCATGGTGACAAGGTGACCTTCAAGGTAGCCTTCATCGATCCACGAGCCGCTTTCACGCTTCACGATGCCACCGGTATAACTGGGATCGATCGTCACATCCTCGGTTACCGACGAAGCGTCAGTGATATTGTTGATCGTGCGCGTCGCATCAGAGACCGGGGCGAGCTGCTTGCAGACCAGCGTCATGTGTGTCGCGGTCGCCTCGGCAACGAGGTATTCATCCTGATTGAAATCACCGTCGATGGAAACGAGGTCGCCGACGTCAAAGCCGTCGGTAATCCAGGATCCGCTGGTGCGGCTCACGACGCCACCGGCGGTGGTTTCAACAACATCCACGACCGCGTCGATGGTGATCACGTCTTGATCGAATGCCGTGATGGTTTGCACACCGTCGATATCGGGCAGTGCAGGACCGCTCAGAACCAGAATCGAGTTGTCGTTCGGATCGGGCGAAGTCTCGCCAGGCGGGATCGCGTCATTGATCTCCACCACCGTCCATTCTCCGGTCACGCTGTCGATCGTCACGGTCTGACCGGCCAGGAAGCCCACGGCCTTCCAGTCGAAGTCTTCGCGGACGATGGTTCCGCCATCACTACCGCTATCGGGGGTGAACTCGAAATCATTGGTCACTTGAACAGACGGCGCGGGATCGAGTGTGCCCTGAATGTCGAGACTGTCGTTGCCTTCACCCAGCAGCAGGTTCATCACCTCGATGGTGCTCTGGTTGGCATCGGTGCCGAAGCCGGACACGCCGAAGCTGACCTTTCCGAAGCTGATACCCCCGGGGAAGAAGCCGCTCTCACCGAACACGCCGGCACCGAGAGCGCCGAAATCGAGATCATCGGCCATGTTGAAACCACGGAGCGTGGTTTGATCCATCGTCCCATTAACGTCTTCCTTGCTGGTGTCGTTGAAGATGTTGAGCACATCGATCTGCTGCGATTCGGGCGGCTGAGCGCCAATGGCGATCAGGTAGTCGTCCGCCTCGCCAGGCAGTTTCAGGCCGTTCTGCAGCGAGCGATCGGCACCCGTGGGGCCTCCCTCGACCGCAAGCGGGCCGCGCAGCTTCGACAGGTAGTGGCCCTGGACCGGGAAGACCTTCACGCCCTCGCGGGTGATCGGCACTTCGTAGTTGACGTCGGCCCTCAGTTCGATCGTCTGCTGCATCCAATACTCGCCCGGAACGAAGGTAGCCACCGCCGCAGTCCGCGCAACGGTAACGGTTTCGGTACCTTCTGCGAAGCTGCCGGTGTTTTCGACCGTGAACTGGATGGTATCGTCCTTGGTGTCGTTCTCACCCCGAATGACGGCGATCTTGTAATCGCCCGGATTGAGCGGACCGTCGATGCGGATGCGCTGGCCTTCGAGAAAGCGATTGGCCAGCCAGCCGGCATCCTCGTTTGCGAGCCCGGTGATCGTCATCCGGTAGGTGTCGACACCGTTTTCCTCGACGATCGAGAACTCAACCTCGCCGGTGAATGTGCCGATGTCCGCCAGATCGGACAGGGTAGCCGTGTCAAGCACCTCGACCGGGCCCGCAACGCCGAAGGGCAGATCGACGGTCATAATCGTATGGGTGACCGACGTGACAAAGTAGTCTCCGTCGTAATCCACGCCGGAGCCGCCGATGCGGATGTTCTGCCCCACGGTGAAGCCTTCGCTGATGAAGCTGCCGACATCGGCGCCCGAGCCGCGGGTGATCCGGCCAGAGCCACCGACATTCTCGAATATCAGGCTGCCTTCGAAGATCTCAATCGGGCGCTGGCCGCCGATAATTTCATAATCCGTGGGCGCAACTGGATTGCCATCAATGCTGACGACGTCCGCCAGGCCGTCGGTCAGGATGGCGATATCGACGTCTGCCTCGGGCTCCTTAGTCAGCCGCAGGCTATAGTCGTCGGTATCCGAGCCGTCGGCGTTGAGCAGGGTGTTGCCCTCGCTCTCAATCACTACCGCGCCGGCGGTTTCGTTGTCAATCACCTCGACATCGAGCAGGCCCGGTCCGGAGCGCAGGTTTGGGAAGACGTAATTGGCGTCCGTCGTAAGATCATCATCGCGCTCGAAGAAAATCACCGCCGTCGCAGGATCTTCGCGTGTCGCATCATCACGCGCCTGGATGCCGACGCGGACCGGATTATCCCATTCCCAGGTGGGGGTGGTGTTATCGAACTGGATCCGCCAGTAGCCGTCGGCACCTTTGAACATGCGATCATCACTATCCGTCAGATCATCGACATCAATGAGTTCGATATCTTCGTCGCTGTCCTCGTCGAGGAACAGCCTGACAACGACGTTATTGGCCGGTGCCTTGGCAAGCTGTACGAGGATTTCGTCCGTCAGTTGGGTGGTGCTGTCACCTTCGATCACCAGCGTGCGCATATCCTCTGTCGAGGTACCCGGTTCCACCTCGGTCACATAAAAGCCCGGTGTGTCATTGTCGCGAACGAGAACTTCGACATTGCGCACGTCCGCCGCATCGAAGGGATCGACATAGTCGGCCTGCATATCCGCCGGCGCGACGCCACTCACGTCCGAAATCACGCTGTGCTGGACAACCACCACGCGGTCGCCTTCGGCGCGCGGATCATTCGGCGAGAACACATAAACCGTCTGCACATTATCCCAGTTGTCATGGTCGAAGGTCAGCACCAGTGCGCGATTGTTGACGGTTTCCGCGGGGGGGCCATTGACGGTGATTTCGCGCTGGAAATCAGGGTATTGCGGATTGTTGGGCGAACTTGTGCTGAGCCAAATAGTATCCCCCTCACCATTGGGAAGATAGGACTCCTCGTGAATCAGCGTATTGTCCGCTTCTTCCTGCGGCGAGCGCGCCGCTGAAACCGTGACGTAGACGACCTGCCCCGGCAGTGGCTGGACTGCCAGTTTTACCGTATAGGAGTCCTCTTCAACCGGTCTGCCTTCGCGAACCGCGGTGAAGCCGCCCGACTCGTCGATGACGACAATGCCTTCTTCTTCAGTCGCAACGTTGTAATCGAACCCGTCGACCAGCACGCCGTCATACAGCGGGTCATCCGACGTCACGAGGTGATCGACCGCGCCTGAGACTCCTTCCAACTCGCGGGTGACGATGTCTTCTGTCACGTCGCCAGCGACGTTGATGGTATCGGAACCGAGGCCGCCGATGACCCGATAAGCAACGCCGAACGCCGTCGACTGAACGAAGAATTCGTCATCGCCCTCAAGGCCATCGATTTCGACCACTTCAATCGTCGAGTAACGGACATTGAGGCCGGTACCAAAGATGCCACTTTCGGTGATGGCAATGTCATCGGCAAATTCCGTCGCGAGGATCACCAGCTTGTCAAAGCCCGTGCCGCCTTCAACCGAGACCGGCGCATTCACATTGTACTGCACCTCATCCTCGCCACCGCCGCACCGAATGTCCGGCGCCCGGGCAACTGAGAAGCCAAGCCCGATGATCGGCACTGCGACACCGTCTTCGTCCAGTACGATCGTATCATCGGTCCAGTCATCCGGCGTGGAGTCGGCGTCAGCGAAATTGATCACACCATCCATATTGGTGTCTTCGTCCACTGCCGGCAGGTCATCGGCGTCGATGTTTCCATCGTCGTTCCAGTCCTGATTGGCGACAGCGGCGATCGCGAAGGCACGCACGATGAACAGGTCGTTATCGTCGTCGCCTTCGAGACGCAGCTCGGACTGGTTCGAATAGACGGTAAACTCGTCGTTGCCGGTGCCACCTTGGGCGACCAATGGCGCGCTGATGCCCGGGCTCAGCCAGCCGCGGGTGGTCGCCACGAGATCGGAGAAGACATCTTGCTCGAGCAGCTTGCCTTCTGCCTGATCGCGCTTGTCGCCGAAGATCTGGCCGATCTGGAAGGTGTCGTCGCCCAACCCGCCCTGGAGAGAAACAATGGCGGTCGTATCGTCTGAATAGAAGGCATCGTTGCCGCCAAACCCGAGGACTCTGACCCGGCCGTTCAGGGCGGTATCGTAATTGACTCGGATGACTTCGTCGGAAGGCTCATTCCCTTCAATGGTATCGAGATAGGTGTCCGGCTGGCCGTGCAGCATCGCGACATAACCCGGCCGGTCGGCCTCCTCATTCGGCAGGAAAGCTGCCCGGCGCAGCAGGAAGACATCATCGGTCGGCAGATTGTTGCCGAATTCATCATCACCGTTGGCGTTGGGATCGAGGTTATTGAACCCGAAGACGGTCAGTTCGTCGACGCCGTCATTGGAAAGGCCGGTGTCAAGCACATTGATTACATTGTTGCGCTCATCGATGTCGCTGTTGCTGCCTAGGGTGTATACTTCGTAGTAATCCGTGTCGGCCTGACCGTCGAGGGTGAGGGTGTGCTCGGCATCTGTAATTACGTTGGGTCCGGTTTGTGTGGTCGTATCCTGCAGGTAGTAGACGAAGAAGCGGTCCTCGCCGTCCGGATTGTTTGGATCCAGGTCCTGGCTCCCATAAGCCCGGGTCTTGGAACCTAGGAAGATGTAGCCTGGACTACCCTGCGTGGTGGTGCCATCGCTGCCGCTCTCGTCGCCGAACTGGAAAGTATCGACGTCGGTATTGCCCCAGATCTGTGTCAGGAACGCCGGCGCTGTCAGGGTCGGAAGCGCGCTGCCCACGGGGCTGCCGCCTAACTGGCTGCCCGGCGTGACGTCGGCGCCGGCGATGATGCGGCCGCGCAGCAGCATGGTGGTGCCGTAGTCCGCATCCAGGTTCACGAGCGATTTGATAACCTCATCCTCCGCCGAGACGTCACCATAGATATTGATGTTATCGGCAGCGAAGATCTCGCTGTTCTGATGCAGGTCTATGTCGTCGCCGACCCGCAGCAGCACGGAGCCATTCTCGGCGAAGATCTGGCCGTGCGGCACGTCGCGCGGTGAGTCGTCATGATTCCCGGGCAGAGTGTTACCGTTGGCCTCGGCGAAGAGTGCATCCCCAGAGGCAAGGAGAAGCAGGTCCTCGCCAACAGAGTCAATGCGCGGGGATTCCCTGACCGTGAGCCGGATGTCGCCTTCATAGGTGTGAGCCAGAACCAAACGAAGGTTTCCGTCGGTCTCGGTGAGGTAGATGTTGTTCGTGGCCTCGAGACCGACGTCGTCGGTGTTCTCGGGTGATCCGATGCGAGAGTCGATCTCCAGATCGTTGGCGCTTTCACCGATGCTGGCGCCGGTGCCGTTTGCATCCAGGTCAATCGTCTGGCCTAAAATGTTCGCATCGGTGTCACCGCGAGCGTCGAGGATGGAGCCGTTTTCCGTGGTTAGGGTGACATCACCACTGTTGGACACCACCCGGTCTACGTTGAGGCTTTTGTCGGTGGAGAAGGATTCATTGTTGTCCTTTTCCTCGATGCGAATATTGGTTTCCGCCGTTGCCCTCAGGTAACCACTGGTGCGGTAGGAGGAATCGATTTCCAGGAAGTTGTCATCGGTTCCGATGCTGCCGTTCTGGGCCGTCATGGTGATAATGGTACCGGTGACATCAGCCGCCGCATCACCAGTGCCGCCATTGACATTGCTGTTGATATCCAGGATAGATCCCGGTGACACCAGCGTGACATTGCGGTAGCGGGAAATGATATCGCCCACCCGCATATCACCGGCAAATTCAGTGAGAAGTATATTGGCATCGGTATCGATGTCGATATGGCCGGTGCCCAAAATGTTACTAATGGCTTCGATATCGATAAACGGATCTTCGCTTGCACTGCCGGTGGCTGCGACAATAATATCGCCACCCACCGAATCTTCCGCGCTACCGGCGATGAGACCCGCCGTTGCCGAACTGACACTATCGCGGTTCATGTTAACTGTAAAAGCCGTAACGTCGGTGCTCTTGAACGGTACCAGCTCGCCGCGATCCTGAATGGCGGCAGTGAGGCTGAATTTATAGTAGGTATCTATAGCGCTGCCGCTGCCCACATAGGCGGCCGGATCCAGATTGGTTGTGCTACCCTGATCGGGCTTGAAATGGTTGCTGATATCATAGTGACTGCCCGACTCAGAAACGAACACATCCACGTAACCCGGCGTCGCAGAACCGCTCTGGAACAGGCTGTCTTCCAACTCCAGATTGACATCATCGCCGGCAACGACTGAATCTATCTGGACCGTAATTGACGTTAAGGAAGAATCTTCCGGAACCCGATCCAGTACCTGCAGGCTCAGGTACGCATCCTTACCCGCCAATGCATTGATAGCTTCTATGCGGTTGCCCGTAGGATCTCCCGTAAATTCCGGAACGATTTCGCTTCTGACCAGTTGCACATTGACGCGCTGGCTGTCACTGCCATTATTATCCCCATTCCCGCCGATATGTCCCTGGGTGGCTTCGATATCCAGCACATTGGTTTCAATGAATGCCGTGCTTACGTCGGACAGAATATCGCCCTGTTCATTAAAGATACGGGTCCAGCCGATGGGATTGACGATTTTGCCGTCATTGTAAATATCTGTGGCGGTACCATGCTTCTGGATATCGACGATGGTCGGCCAGGGTGACAGACTGTAGCGCACATCGAAGCTGAAATCACTGCTGCCATCACTACTGTCGAAGGCACCATTGTTCTGGGTGGTATCGATCTGCACCAGGGGTTTATCGACGCCACGGTAGATGATATCCACCTCCACCAGGTGCATATCGTTCGCGGAATGATCGATTATATACGTATCATCCAGGTTGTCCCGGAACAGAATCTGTGGCCAGCGCGGGGTGCCATTGTGCAGTTCTTCATTGGTAATCGTACTGCCATAACTGCGGAACACAATGTCAGCATAACCTTCGTTAATCACTTTGACATAGTAGTCACCGCCTGTAATGGTAGACCCCTCGCCGAGAGCACTGGTCAGGCCCGCATCATCCCATACCGAGACGTTATTCAGGCTAACAATCTTGCCGGTATCATCGATCACCAGCTCAGGCCCACCTTTAATACCGCCCAACACCACTACATCTGAGTCCCAGGTGATGGCCCCACCGTTTGCATCAACGTACAAGGCCAGAGCCGGGTTGTCGCTGGCATTATCATATCCACTGAGGCCGGTGCCATTTTGCAACCCGGTGCCACCACTGCCGCTGCTGGAAGTTGTGGTAAATGTGGCCTCGCCGCCACCGGCACGAGCATCATCTCGCGCCCCCACATAGACCAGTACATCCCTACTGGCGTCAACTGTGTAGGAAGTATTTAAATTGCCTGCCTGATCGAAGTCCTGTGGTGGAATTAATGCCACTGCCAGTACATCACCATCTCGATCCCGGGTAACGGACCCGGTATCCGCCGCAATATCAATACCGCGATATCCGGTTAATACGGTTCTGGCAGTGGGCTCGTCGATGCCAATATAGGTATAGACATTGGAATCGATACCCACCACCGAATCTGCGTACGCGGTGGCCACGCCAAACAGTATCGGATTGATGGCCTTGGCATAGGCATAGGAATTACCGTAAATATTGTCCACTTTTGCCTTGATATCGATGGAGTCAGCCGTGATATTGGCACCGTCCAGAACCCGTGTTTGTGTAGTCGCGGTGATATGTACACCAGCATCATCATTGTCGTGATCATTATCAGAGTCAGCAAACGCACCGGCACCCCATGCCTCGGTATAGGAATCCGAACTGCCAACGGCAGAAGAATTGGCATAGATACCAATAGCATCACCGGCAGTAATACGAGCATTTTCACCGACGTAAGCATCATTGGTATACGTTAATTTTGCGGAGGTATCGGCTTGTTTAACTGTTATAAAGCCGCCGCCGTCTGAAGTCGCCTTGGACTCCACACTGTGATCAGACTCAACCTTTATGATGATGTCTTCTCCGGCCACGATCACCGCATCATCGCCTACATAAGCGGAGGTATTGGCCGAAGTCACCAGAGTTTCCGATTCCGCCAGGGCCACATCAATCAAACCACCCCCGGCCATATCACCATTGGAGGTCACGTCAGTATTGGCTTCCGCGTTAATCTTGACACTCCCTCCAGCAATCAGGCTGGTGGCGGAGATGTGAGCCTCGACAGTTGGCGTTGATGTCATCTTACCATCCGGTCCGCCGACATTGACGACACCACCGCTGCCCACAATAGCCGATGCCCCGGACTTACCATCACCGGAAGGCGGTGACACGGTACTAAGGGAAGCACCGCCCGGCCCTGCAAATTTATGGTAGACCGATGCCGTATCGGTAAAATTAGAAGAGAAATCCAGATACATGGTTTGGATGGTATCCGGCGTGTTTATGTGTTTCAGATCCAGCCCGAGTTCACCAAATTTATGCGTACCCACACGATGGGTATCATCCAGATCTATTGCTGGACCGCCACGAGTCTCAGACAGCTTGAATGTATTGGCAGTAGAATCTATTACGTAGTAGGCTCTTCCGCTCTCCAGATTATCATAGGAGCTTTCCAGGACATGCAGACCCAGCAGGTCATTGGCGATCGTTGAAGCATTAATAGCAATGGGTGTTACGGGAATCTTCGGGTCCGCTGATGAATCACCTACGGCATTAACATAACTGCTTGCCAACTGGATTTCGTCATCACTGACCTTGATCACATAATAAGTTTCACCGCTACTCAAATAGGTAACATCCGCGCCATCACCGAGGTTGCGATAAAGCACCGCATCACCACTTTCAAAGCCATGACCGGCAATAAAAATGTTATTAGCGTTGCTGTCATTGCCAGTCACCGCTGGTACTGTTTTACTTTCCCCGTCACCAAGATCAACGGTTTCCGTACCCACGGTGACATCCACGGATTCCAGGGTAAACTGACCTATCTTGGAAGTGTTATAGGTCACCACATCACCATTATCGAAATTGTACCCGCTGATGGTGATCACATTAGTACTGTTATCAAGTGATTCTACAGTTTGCAGCAAATCTTCTTCAGTTTGATTCTGTTTATTGCTGTCCGCTTCCAAGCGGATTTTGAAATTATCATAAACAGGGTTATTGTTGCTGTCTCTGGTAGCCTCCACCAGCCGCACATAGAACACCTGATCGGACGAAGTGGGATCTATGTTCTGCCAGTCCTCCAGAATGGAAAGGCTGGCGGAACCGGGATCGTACTTGACCACGTCGCCCCGCTCGAAGTTATGGGCACTGTTGAAGGTGATAATATTAGTATCCGGATCAACCACACCATCGGCATCGAACTGATTACCAAGACGGATGGTTGAACCCGGACTTTGCACGAGAATATTGTACTCACGCCCATCGGTAAGCCCAGCGATAGCAGTACCATCGGCCACATAGGTGACCGAGTCACCAGTCTGCAACGGAAAATTAAAAGCAATGGTATCGTCACTGGCAGTGACGGATGTAATTTCATCACTGGGCAAGTCACCGGCAGGTGTATCGTACAACAGGGCATCCACCGTGACATCGCCGGTGGCCGCAATACTGGTACTGCTACCGATATAGGCGTTAACGGTGGGATCATAATCCGCATCGGCATTGGGCTCACCAACCTGCACCAAGCCACCCCCGCCCGCCCAGGAGTAGGCATCCGCCTCACCCTGGCCGATGGCGTCAATATCAATATTGCCCACAGGCGAATCTGCCCCAATAGTCACACTGCTGCCAATATAGGCTTCACACGTCGGCCTGCTGTTGGCCACCGCTTTGGATACCGCTACGGAAATGGCAGCTCCTGTTCCCACCACGATATCGGAATCAGCCGTCGAACCCAGCACAGTCGCTTTAATATCAATCTGAGTGGAGCCATCAATCGTCGCACCATTTCCAATATAAGACCGGGTCACGCCTAAACTCTCTGCCGTGGCTGTTGCGTCCATGACACCCACGAAAATACCGCCTGAACCACTATTAATCTCCGAAATCGCCTCTGCAGCGGACTCGCTTGTAATTTCGATATTATTGGCAACATCTATATCCGCACCTGCAATTTTCGCTTCGGTATCGGCGTTAAGCGTTGCATTACTGGTGGCGTTGCCCACGGCACCGACCAAACCGACGGAAACGGCCAAAAGATTTGTGGTGGCTTTATTGTCTGCAAAGGCTAAAACTTTCAAGTTGCCGGCTGTAATGCTGGCGTCATCTTCGATGCAAGCTTCAGTATCAGAGGTGATTGTGCCGCCAAGCGCCATCTCACCGACCGTCACTAAACCAATCGAAACATCCGTCACGGAACTATTAATAGTGGACGAGGAATCCGCCTTTAACGTGATATCGTTGGTACCGGCATCCAGTGAAGCTTGTTTATCCACGTATGCCCGGGTATCCCTGCTGATGGATGGCGTCGCATTAATGACCCCAACAGTCAGAAGACTGACATTGACCTGGGTAATATCCGGCGTCGCCCTGTTCGTATCCGTGGCGGTGATATCGATCTGTCCGGCGCTGATGGTACTGGCTTCACCCGTTACATAGGCGTTGGTTGATCCGCCAATGGTCGACGTATAGTTGATGACGCCAACGGACAAACCGCCTGATACACTCACGCCAACAACATCCGGATCTGCATCGGCTGCCGCTTCAGCGCTAACCAACACATTGCCTTGCTCGGCTGTCAACGTGGACGAATCAACAATAGCGTTAACCGTGCTTTGGATATCTTCTTCGGCTGTTACAACGACCACACTAACCCCAATCCCCGCAGCCACACCAACTGTAACGGCAACTGTTTCGATCGTCGGTGTCGACATCGCTTCTATGGTGATGTCACCATTTCCGGCGACTACTGTCGATCCACGCACGAATGCACGCACCGTGTCTTCGACCGTGTTCTTGCTTATGGTCACAGCGCCGGCACCGGCACCGATCCCTCCTGCCAGAGATGCCACCACGATGTCCGCGTGCATCTCCGGGTAGCTCTCGGCGCGGATATCGATTTGGCCCGTAGCGTCTACGGAAGCTGAATTGTCAATAGAGGCGATTACCTCCGTCTTGATGGTATTGGTGGCCTTCGTGCCGGCACCACTAAGTGCGGCCCCAAATCCAGCGGCCAACGCGGAAGACGCGGCCACTGAAACCGCGTCGATCGTCGCCTCCTCCTTGGCCATCAGTACGATGTCCCCAGGGTTCAAGCCCAGGCCGTCTCCACCGCTGGTCGTCAAGGCGTAGGCGTTCTTGATCGAGGCTTCGACGACGTTGCCGATCTCGTTGTTGGCCACTGTGGCGGCGATTGACACGCTACCGGCTACGAAACCAACGGCTGTCGCGAATGACGCTCCCACGGCATCTGTGGTAATGCTCGAGACATCGCGGGCAGTCAGACGCATACTGTCCGCGTGAATGCCGCCCATGCCGTCGCCATCGATATAGGCTTTCACATTGACTGCGATCCGGTTGTCGGCATTGACACCCGCGCCACTGCCCGCCAGTCCGAATCCGGCACCACCGGCCACGGCTGCCGATACGGCCGTTACCACCGAGCTTATGGTTTGATCGGCAGTCGCAGTTAAAAACAAATCGCCACCGGTATTGATGCTGGAATCTTCGATAAAGGCCAGCACGCCGTCATCCAGGATGTCGATCACGCTGTCCGAGGTATCGATGTCGTAACCAACCAGGTTTCTGGCGATGGCAACACCTATGGACAATGCACCGCCGCCACCTCCGATACCGACACCCAGGGCCGCGGACGCAGATACGATGCTCGATATGATGGTCGACGTGGATGTCGCATCGACGATGACGTCACCCTCCGGCGCGTCGACGTCACTGTTCCTGATATAGGCATTGGTCTTGGTGAGGATGACATTGTTTGCCAGGGTGCCGGAGGCGCTTATTCCGACGCCAGCCACACTACCGACGCCGGCGGCCATCGAGGCCGCCACCGAGACGGCGTCGATGCTGACACCGGACACCGTGATACGTTCAGTGCCACCTATATCTTCCAGTCTCAAGAGATAGGCACCGCCCTTGGGATCTCTCAGCAACCACTCGCTTCCGGCTTGGATGGCGGTGACAGTCAGGTTGTCGGGGTTGGAAAGGCTGACATTCTCGGCTGCAAACAACTCGGCAATATTTTCCTTCAATTCGGTATCGCCGGACTGATCATCCTCCGCTTCATTCGTATCCTCAGTATCTGGATCATCCGGATCCGCAGTTGCCAGATCGTCCAGCTCCTGGGCCAGGTTCGCATCCAGATCAAATATGACCGACTGGCCGGTCGAGCTCGCAGACAGCTGTACATCGCCGGATCTCGCGGTCACGCTTTCCGCGTTTTCGATATAAGCCGCGACGTCGTTGCTGATATGGTTGTTTGCTACCGCAACGCCGATGGATAGCGCGCCACCAACAAGCCCGCCGGCACCTACTGCCAGCGACGCACCGACGGCATCAACTTTGATGCTGGAATTATCCAGCGCGGTCAAAGTAATCTTTTTGGCAGCAATGTCGTTTTCAACACCGGCAAGGACTCCGCCGATATAGGCCTTTACATCGGTCGCAATTTTGTTCTCGGCACTGACACCCGCGGCGCTGCCGGCCAGTCCGACACCCCCCGATGCCCCGACCGCGACAGAGCCCGCCAATACGAAGGCTTCAATCGACTCGATCGCCGTCGCGGTCTGAACCAGGTTATCCTCAGCATCAACCGTGGAATCTTCGATAAAGGCCTGTACCTGCGCGGGAGTCTTCTTCAGTGCAACTTGCTTCCAGCGAGTGATGTCGTTGAAATCCTGTAGGGCATATTGACCTTCACCCACATACTCCCATAGGTCGTCGTTCGTATAGTCCCCGTCACTGGCGAGGTTAATGGAATTGTCACCAACGTAGCGGTAAATACCGCCCGGTTTGCCTTTTGATTCGTCATAGTCCAGATCCACCTGAACCAACTTACCTTGTGTTACCGACGTTCCAACATCCTTGGAGCTAAAATCCACGCTGATGTCTTCACCGATGTACTCGTAGAAATCACCGGCCCTGACGCCCGATTCCACCTTGACGACGTCGCCCTTCTGTAGCTGGAGCTTGTCGACCAGCTCACTGGTCGTTGCGTGGTTGTCGCGCAACGGATCGAAATCGAAATTCTCATCCGTTCCCCAGCCGATCAGGTTGCGCGCCACCGATACGCCTATGGATGCCCCGATGCCGGCCAGACCGCCGCCGCCGATTGCCGCCGATGCCGATACCACTGTGGCATCGATGGAAGCGGTGTTGCGTGCTTCCAGGGTCACGTCGTTGGCGCTGTTGACCGTGCTGTTCACAATGTAGGCATTGTTTTTCGAGAGGATCACATTGATCGACTCGGCACCGGCGCCGCTCAGGGCGATGCCGGCACCACCGCCAATACCCGCCGACAACGATGCCGCTATCGACAGGGCCGATATCGAGGTCTCTTTCTTCCACCGGGTCTTGTCGTTGTAATTTTCGGTACCAAGATTGGTTTCGAGTAATGCCCAATCGGTTGTGTTGAAACTCTCCTCACCCAGAAGAACATTAGAACGATCGGCGGCGGCGACATAGAATGCTCCCGCCTCACCGTCGCCGAGGAAATCGTCTTCCAGCTTGACAATGTCACCGTCTTCCAAATCGACCTCACCGGAGGCGGTGGTGTACTGATACTGCTCGCCCAGGAAACGGTAAACATCGTCGCCGACTTTTACCCTGTCACCGGTTTCGAGCGCTACGGTTTGGGAATCCGTATAGTCGAATCCGAAGCCGTCTTTGTCTTCCAGCACGTTGGCGGTGAGCGTAACGTCACCGGTTCGTGAGGTAACGTTCGCATCGTTGATATACGCTTCAACCTCGTTACTGAGGTGATTTCGGGCCAGGGATACACCCACTGAAACGGAACCACTGATACTGCCGCTTCCCGCCACACCGAGTGAAGCAGCAGCCACATCCGCCGTGATTTTCGAACGGTCTTCGGCGGTCAAGGAAACACTGTCGCCGATAATACCCGCAGTGCCACTGCCGTTGATAAAGGCTTTCGTTTTTGTCGCCAATTTGTTTTCGGAACGTGACCCGGCTCCGGTCAGCGCGACAGCAGCTTTACCGCCACCGGCAATAGCGACAGAGAACGCCAGTACCAAAGCATCAATGGTATTTTCAGAAACAGCGTTCAGAATCAGGTCATCCGCCACATTGATGCTCGAATTTTCGACATAGGCCTGTACTTCAGCCGCATCGCTGACGGTCGCTTCGTTAGCGCTATCGACATCCCAGCCGATGAGATTGCGAGCCAGCGCAACGCCGATGGAACCACTTGCGCCCACTTTACCGCCACCGGCAATAGCCGCCGACGCTCCGGCGATCGTTGCATTAATGGACGAGGTGTTTTTGGCTTCCAGGATGACGTTGGCCGCACCCGAATTACTCGCATCACCGATGGTGCTGTTGGCGATATAGGCATTGGTTTTGGTCAGGATAATATTCGTCGCATCCGCGCCCGCACCACTTAACGCACCGGCAATTTTTCCAGCCCCCGTGGCTGATAAGGAGGCTGCGATAGACAATGCATCAATACCGGCGGTCTCGAAGGCCTTCACGGTAATATCGCCCGCCGTTGCAGTGACCTCCGCGTTATTGATATAGGCGGCAACATCGTTATCGATAAGATTTTGTGCCAGAGACACACCAATGGAAAGTGCAAGCGCACTGGAACCGGCAAAGGCACCGGCCAGCGACGCACCGGCTGCCGTCACATCGATTGTGGAGGTGTCACTTGCCAACAACGAGACAGATTGTGCACTGATGCCCTGCTCCTGATCACCATCGATGTAAGCTTTAACCTTGGTTGAAATTCTGTTTTCGGCGCTCACCCCGGCGCCACTGACCCCAACCGAGGTGCTGCCGCTTCCGGCAACGGCCACTGAACCGGCAAAGACAAAAGCGTTGATTTCCTCATTGGCCGTTGCATTCAGGGTCAGATCATTGGTAGCGGTTATGCTGGAATTACTGCTATATGCCTGGACCTCGGCCTGATTCGATGTCCCATCGGTTTCCCAGCCAATGAGATTTTGCGCTACCGCGACACCAATGGAAGCGCCAATGGCATTTTTACCGCTAAAGGCCAATGCGCCGGATGCAGCAACGACGGTGGCGTCTATGGATACCGTGTTCTGTGCGCCCAGCCCCACTTTCCCGGCGCTGTTGAGCGTACTGTTGCTCACATAGGCATTGTTTTTGGACAGAAAGACGTTCCTTGACGTTGCGCCCGCACCACTGATGGCCAGTGAATTTTTTGCGGAAAAGGACGCGGCAACCGATGCAGCGATGGACTGTGAGGCAATGGCGGTTTCTTCAAGCCAGCGCGTGCGATCAGAAAAATCCTCGCTACTCAGATTTGTCTCAATTAATGCCCAATAATTCGTATCGGAATAATCTTCCGTGCTCAGATCAACACCGGTGCGGTCGGTCGTAGCCTCATAGAAACGACTGGCCTGGCCGCCACCTTCGTATTGATCCGACAATTTGACGATATCGCCTGTGGTGATATCAACCGCGAGCGCCTCCGCATCGAAGTCGACGGTTGCCGGTTCGGTTTCCAGTATATCCCAATTAGTCGTGACGGTAAAATCCTCGGTACTCAGATCGATCTGGGTAAAATCCTGCTTGGCTTGATAGAACAGGTTGTCGTTGATGCGAACCACCTGGTTCGTGGCCACATTCGTCACCAATGGGGTGGTTGACTCCGTGGTGTAGTTGTAGGCCTCGCCCAGGAAGCGGTAGACACTGCTGCCACTGCTCACGCGGTCGCCAATGGCCAGCGCAACCGTTTGCGTGTCATTGTAGTCGGACGGAAAATGCGCTTGGTCTTCAAGCACATTGGCATTGATCGTGATTGGCCCACTCGTCGTTTGTACCGAAGTCGCGTCCTTGATATACGCTTCGACCGTGTTGCTGATTTCATTGAAGGCCAGAGAGAGTCCGAACGACAGCGTCCCAGCATTTTTCCCCGACAGCGCCGCAGCCACCGACACCGCCTGGGCGTCGGAGAATATCTTGGAGCTGTCCACCGCCTCAATCGAGATGCCCTCTCCGCCTTTGACCAAAATGCTATTGGCACCATCGATATAGGCTTTGATATCGCTTGCAACATAATTCTGGACCACAAGACCGCCTGCGCTCAAGGCACCCGTATCTTGATTGGCCACGGCAACGGCGACCGAGGTCGTCGCCACGGTGGCTTCGATATCGCTATCCGATGTGGCTGACAGCAACAGCTTGCCGTCAGCGGTAATATCGGAATTCAATGTACAGGCCTGCACTTCGAGCGGTTCGCGGGTTGTGGCATTGCTGTAGCCGATCAGGTTCTCGGCAAAGGAAAAGCCGATGGCAAACGCCTTGGCTTTTTTACTGCCGCTGACGGCGGCCGAAACGGCAGTTGCCTTCACCTGTGAATCGATGACGGAAGTATTTTCCGTCGTCAAAGCGACATCGCCTGCGGCAACCAGGACGCTGCCCCCCATAAATGCGTTGGCCTTGCCCAGAATCAGGTTAACCGCGCTTGCGCCACCGCCACTGAAAGCGAGGCTGTCCTGGTTCAGGCTGACCGCGACACCTACGGCCGAAGCCACGGAGCTGGAATCGACTGTCGCCGTTTCGCTGGACCCGATGATCGCGTTACCGGCTTTGGTTTCGTCACCCGCATTCTTGAGATAAGCCGCCATATCATTGCGGATCTCGTTGCGGGCGATGCTGATGCCCAGTGTCACAGTGCGGGTCTTGTTGGAGCCAAGATCCACGGCAACCCCCAGAGAATTGGCAGCGACGTCCGCAGAAATGTTCGACGTATCGGTCGACGTGATGGTCAGATCGCCGCTGTTGGCCCTGACGATCGCGCCTTCTGCACCGGTGTTGTCGATATAAGCCTGCACCTGAGTGCTCAGCTTGTTCAGGGCGACGACGGCTCCGACAGTAATGGTCCCCGTGTCATCATCGCCATCGCCAATCGTGGCGGTTATGGAGTTGGCGGCATTGATCACCGACGCGTTTATATCCGCGTTGCTGGTGGTGGTGGCGCTGATCGCACCGGCCGACTTGATGACCGAATCTTTGATGAAAGCCTGGGTCTCGGCCGGCTGCTCGTTGGCGATGTTGGTGCCGAACAGGGCGTCGACCGTACTGAACAGGAAGTTCTGCGGCTTGATGCCGATCGTGTTGAAGGCCAGGATGACACCGATGGATGTCCCATTGGACGCGATCTCGCTGTCAATGGTGGCCGCAATGGTGGAGGTATTCTGGGACTCCAGCAGGACATTGCCATCCGAGTGGGTGGTCACGTTGCTATTGGTGATCTTGGCGTTCGCCGCACTCAGGACCAGGTTGGTCGCAATGACCCCGCCGACCGCTTTCGAACTGCCGCCGCCGAAGGTGCTTCCCCCACTCGAGGTGACCGAGCTCTGGTCAATCGCGAAAATACCGGCGGTTTCCAGCGCCTGTAAGTCGACATCGCCGTCCGCGGTGACGTTGGCCTTGTTGATCGAGGCGACCACGTTGCTGCGCACATCATTCCGTACCACGAGACCGCCGAAGGCAGCGGAATCAGAATCACTGATATTGAAGCTCACCCCCGGAACCAACTCACGGATATCCACCGTGGATATCTCGCGCCAGCGGCTGGTGTCGGTATAGTCTTGCGTACCGAGATCAACATTTTGCTCAAAGATGGCACCATTGTTAATCTTCTTCCACAGATTGGCATCGCTATAATCCTGCGTGACGAGATCAGGATTAGAGAGTGGATCCGTCCCGACATACTGGAAGACGTCCCCGACATTGGCCGAACCATTCGCGAGGGCCTGGTCAACTTGCACACGATCACCATTTTTCACTTCGGTGACGGAGCCGGTCTCGCTAACAAAGAAATCCGCGAGCTTGGTGGGATCTAATCCCCCTATGAACTGATACACCCCACCTGGCGTTGCATCGATTTTTTTCCATAAATCAGGATCGGTGTAATTCTGCTGATCGAGCGCCACGGTTACCGGATCGGTTCCAACGTATTCGTAGAACTCTCCCTTCGAGGCTTTGCCGTTTGCCAGGTCAGATTCGATCTCAATTCGACTTCCCTGCACAACGTCCGCCAGGTCATGAATCCCATGACTTGTGAAATCGACATCATCAATCCTGACCTGGTGCCCAAACCGCAGATCTTGTGCACCCGATCGGTCAGTGTACTGATATTCCCTCAGCAACTTATCCGCAAAATCGGTGAGAAGCGTCAGGCCCGCATCATTGGTCGTCGAAGACGCCGCAGTCAGCTTACTGTTGGCTACGATTCCGGCATCGTCCTGGGCAAAAATAGTGACGCCCCCGCCTCTGGCTTCGATCGTGAGGTTAGAGCCATTTGAATCAATGTAGGCCCGGGCTTCGCTGTTCACCAGATTGCTGGTTAACACCGCACCGACCGCATAGCCGGACGCTCCCTTTTCACCTGTTTTGGGATCTTTCTTGCCAAAGGAATAGGCGGCGGAATCGGTTTCATTGGTCAACGTGGCATTGATCTGCGAGCGGGATAGCGCTGTCAGGCTGATGGCTCCAGCAGAATCAACCGTTGAATCGAGAATGTAGGCCTTCACAGATGCTGGATTACTCGCATCGAATAAGGTGGAAAAGTCCGGCTCTCCCCCGATTAAGGTATCGATCGCGTTGAACAGGAAGTTCTGAGAATTCCATCCCACCGTATTAAACGCAAGAGACACACCGACGCCCGCGGCGCCGCTGCTGGTTGTGCTCAGGGTTTTGGCATCCAGCGTGGAGGTGTTGTCGGCATTGATATCTACATCGCCGGTTGTGGTTTTGACGGTGCTGTCCTGAATGAAGGCGTGCGCAGAGCTGAGGAGCACATTCGTGGCAATCGTGCCGTTTATGGCCAATGAATCCCCCTGACCCGTAAATGCGCTCCCGCCGGAGGACGTCAGCGAGCTTTCAGCCGTCGCTTTGATAATGGCGTTCTCAATGGCATCCAAGTCCACGCTGGCCGCACGGACGTTGGCATTGATAATCTTGGCTTCAACGCCGGTCCGCAAGTCGTTGTAAACAACCAGGCCGCCTAACGCATTGGAGTCGGAGTTGTCCATATTGACCCCTTCGGGGAACAACTGGGTCTCCGACACCTCTTTCCAGTAGCCGGCATCGCCATAATCCTGGGCGCTGAGATCCATGGCCACGCCGTCGCTATCGGCGCCCATGAACTCATAGACGCTGCCCGCGTTGCCGCCATTGGCATAGTCGGCGGACAGCCGTACCCGCTCACCATGCTCGACGTTGACATGAGTCTCGGCGGTGCTGAAGTCTGCGGGAATTGCATCATCAATTGTACCCGTGATGACGCTGACACCCCCATCGTTGGTCGTGACGGACGAGGAAACCATCTTGACATTGGCATAGAACTCAGCATTGTCTTCGGCCGACACCTTGAGCGTCCCGCCGGCTCGCAAATTCTGGCTGGTGCCCGGAATGTCCGCCGCACCGGTGTTGTCGATATAGGCCTCGGCCGAGGTCGCCACCTTGTTCATGGACAGCAGAAAGCCCACGGACTTGCCGGATGCGTCATAGAAGGCCGATGCGGCGGAGTTGGCCATGTTGCTGACCGTGGCATTCAGACGCGCCGCATTGTTTGCGGTAATGGATACGTCACCCGCTGCGTCCACCGTGGTCTTCTCGATCCAGGCGTTAGCGCGCGCATCGGTGATATTGGATTCGTCGTAGATCTCTGTCGCCACTTCATCGGCAAACAGCGAATCGCCCGCGATCGCATCCAGCGCATTGAACAGCACGTTCTGCGCCTTCCAGCCCAGGGTGTTGAAGGCGAAGGTTACACCGATGGCGACTTCACCCGAGTCAACAGAGGTGTTGATGGTGGCATCGATACCGGAGGTATTCTGTGCGTCTATCGTTATATCGCCGGTCGTGCCGGCATTGTTCGTGGTTACGGTGCTGTTCTTGATATAGGCATCCGCATGGCTCTGCACCAGGTTGGTGGCAAAGTGCACGTTGAAGGTCTTAACCGAACCTTCACCGAATGACTTTTTGATGCTGCCACCGGATGCAGTCACATTGCTTGCACTGTTCGCGATCAGCGAAGCGTTTTCCAGGGAAGTGACCATTACTTCACCAGCATTGACGGTGGTATCCTCGATGAAGGCCTCGACCTCGCTGCGGACATCGTTAAGCACGATGAGCCCGGCATAGGCGCGCGCCGGCGACGCGCTCAGGTTGCCGACATTATCGAAAAAATTAGTGTCGTCCTTGCCGAGGGTCACCTTGGTCCAGTTGACGTCTGTGTAGTTCTGGTCAGCCAGATCCAGGCTGTTCAATGGTTGGATGCCCGTGTATTCATAGACCGCACCGCTGTCGCCGCCCTTGATGTAATCATCCGCCAGGCGCACACGCGTGCCATTGATCACACCGGTCGAGAAGATGGTGCTGGACGGACTGACCCCCTGTTCGCCCGACGCTGTAGTGTAGTCATAATCGTAGGCGCCAAGTGCCTCGGCAATGTCATAAAGCGCGGAGAGATTATTGGTGTTGACGGCTTCCACGATCACGGCACTATCGGCTTCGATTCGGGCCTCGTCCTTTGAGGCGACCTGCAGCGTGCCGCCGGCGATCATGGTCTTGGCGCCGGTGTAGTTCAGGGTGTAATCGATATAGGCTTTGGCCTCGCTGCTCACTTTGTTGGTGGCGATCATACCCCCGGTGGCATTGGCCTTTTTCTTACCGAATTTCTGGTCAATCAGGAAACTGTTGGTCGGCTTGGCATTCTGTTCATTGCCGGCGGTAGCCAGCATCACAGCACTCGAATCGGCGGTGACCCGCAGATCACCATCGGCCTGGATGGTTGAATCCTCGATGTAGGCATACGCCCGGGTCGGCTGGTCGCCCACCAGCAAATCATCGCCGAGGAAGGCGTCGATGGCCTGGAACAGGAGATTGGACGCCTCCCAGCCCATGCTGTTGAAGGAGGCCATAATGCCCACGGCCTCGGCTCCGCCGGCGCTCTCGGTAAGCGCCGTCGCATCCATCTCGGAGACATTCTGCGCATTCACCAGAACATCGCCGCCACTGCCACTCTGGGTGCGAACATCACTGCCATGGATGTAGGCGTCCGCGCTGCTGCGCAGCTGGTTGTTGACCAGCACGCCGCCCTTGGCAGCCGTCTTCGAGCTGGCCACGCTGTTATCGATGGCGGTCAGTTTCGCCGCCTCAACGGCAGAGACAATGACGCCGGTCGGGCCATCGGTCTGGATGTTGGCATCGCGCACGCTGGCGTTGTCGATGAAGGCCTCGACCGCACTGTCCAGATCGGTACGTGCCACCATGCCGTAATAGCTCTTGGCCTTGCCGGTATCGAGTTTATTGTCCTGTAGCACAGCGGTAGATACCGCTGCCGGGATCAGATTGTTTTCACTCAGCTCTTTCCAGAACTCGAAGTCGGTGTAGTCCGTGGTATGCAGCACAATGTTATCCGAGCCGTCACCCATGTACTGGTAGACCGTTCCGGCGCTGCCCTTGATCTCACGCCAGTCGCTGGAGTTGCTGAAATCGACGCTGCTGAAGTCGACCTTGTTGAGGGGGCCGCTGGTGGGAAGCGCAGCGGTCACCAAGTACTCGTAGATCTGGCCTTCGGTGCCGTTACCTACATCCGAAGACAGCTCGACCCAGTCGCCTTGGGCCACTGCGGTGGGCGGGTTCCCAGTCGTGTGATCCACGTCGTCCAGACGCACCTTGTCCCCAAACTGAACGCTCTTGGTATTGGAGCCGGTCGTGGAGTTGGTCGTGTATTTGTAATCCCCGACCAGGGTGTTGAACACATCGTTGACCATGCCCAGGCCAAGGTCGTTTTTCTTGCTCGAAGCGGCCACCATGTTGGTGACGGATTTCAGGGACGCATCATCCCGCGCCGTCACGGTCACGATGCCGTCGACATCGACGGTGCCTTTGGTGTTGCCCGTGCAATCGATGTAGGCGCGCGCACTGCTGCTGGATTTGTTGCTCGCCAACACCCCGGCAATGGTCATGGATGATGCGCCGTAGAGCGCGGCCGCCGCGGCGGACGCACTGTTGCTGGTACGCGCTTCCATTTGCGTCAGGGCATCGGCGGTAACGGTCAGATTCCCTGCCGCATTAATTGTCGTGTCGTGGACATAGGCAGTAACTTGTGCCGGGGTCTCGTTGCCAAAGGCAGGCGTCACCAGCACCCAGTCGAGAGACGGAATGAAGGTCTCATCGGCCAGATCAATCGTGTCGCCGTTACTAACATTCAGTTCAGAGCCGACATAGCGGTAGATTTCATTCTCCGCCACCTTGACCCGATCATTTTCCCCGAGTGTTTCCGGATTGGCAAAAACGGCATCGGTAATGTCGTAGTCAAATTCCGTCGGCGCCAAACCCAACAGCGCATCAAAGGTATCGAACAGCAGATTCTGCGCGTCATAACCCAGGGTGTTGAAGGCCAGAACGATGTTCACCGCCTTCTCGCCCGAACTCATGATGCTACTGTTTTCAGCGCCCAGCGAGGAACTGTTCTCTGCCTTGACAATGACATCGCCTGACGTGGTGGTGATGTCGCTGCCGGTGATGTGCGCATCCGCGGAACTCAGTACCACGTTGACCGCCACCACACCATTGGCCGCAATGGACTTGCCCGTGCCAAACGCGCTGCCGCCGGAAGATTCGGCGGTGGCATCGGCGGTTGCTCTTAGGATGGCCGCCTCTATGGCTTCGACCCGAACCGCCTCTGCCTCAACGTACGCATTTTCGATGATCGCTTCGGCGGCCCCCTTGACCTGGTTGCGCACCGCCATTCCGCCGACCGCAAAAGAATTGGAGTTGGTCAGGTTCAAACCGGCCTGCTGCAACTGGGTAGCCAGCAGTTCCTGCCAGATATCGAGGTTGGTGTAGTCTTCGCTGAACAGATCGACCGCGAAACCATCTTCGCCCAGGTATTTGTAAGTGCGACCGGGTTCGCCCAGTGATCCGTCGAAATCGAAGGGCAATGAAACCAGGTCGCCGAAATTGAGGGTCCAGGAGCCATCAGCCGGATCCAGTGAAGCAAGGCTGTAATCCGCGACACCGAACAGAGGGATCAGCGAGGCCGCCCCCTCATTGAGCACGTCCACACCACCCGTGTTGGTCGTGATCTGCGTTGTAATAATCTTGCTGTTGGAGAAGATACCGGCGTTGTCGGCCGCACTGACGGTAACGTCGCCGCCAGCGGTCATCGCCTTGTCGTCGTCTGATGCCAGATCCTCCAGGAAGGCGCGTGCAGCGCTGCTGACCCGGTTGCCCGCAACAATCCCGCCGACGCCCAGACCGTTGGCGCCTCTCAGCGCCTGCCCTGTGGATTCGGAGACATTGCTGACAGTTGCATTGAGCCGTTGTGCCGTTTCTGCGTTAACGCCGACGTCATCGCCCGCGTCCACTTTTGAATTCTTGATATAGGCCTTGGCCTCTGAGCCACCATCTTCTTCGGTGATGAGATCGAACGCGCTATCCAGACCGATCAGCGCATCCAGGATTGCGCCGCCGACATTGCTGATATCCCAGCCGATGGCGTTGAATGCAACCGCAACTCCAAAGGTGGCATTTGTACCACCTGTTGCCTGGTTTACGGCCTCGGCCGTGGAAAGTACTGAGGTCGTGTTGCGTGCATCCACCACCACGTCACCATCCGCTTCATTCACCGTGACCGTGCCGTTGAGGATATAGGCGTTGGTATCACCAAGAATTTCGTTGGACGCGAAAGTGCCCCCGATCGCAGCCGTATAGGTATTGAAGAATGTGCCAAGAGTGGTGTTGTCGATCAACGTCACGCTCGACGCTTCGCCAACCACCTCCATATCGCTGAGCGCCGTAACCCGCAGATCCCCGCCGGTGACATCGATATTCGAAGAACCATCGAGATAGGCACTGGTGTTCTTGCTGATTTCATTGATCGCAGACGCCTTGCCGATCTCAAACCCCGGGAAGAAGAGACTGGTGAGATCCTCGACGATGCTGAATTCCTGCTGATCGCCGGAATTCACTGTATAACTGGACGTATCCTCAGCGCTGATGATCACGCCATCGTCCGCCGTCGCCGGACTGGAGGCATCGACATCACTGTTGCTGATGTAGGCCACGGTCGCGCCCGTTAGGGTATTACTGGTTATCTTGCCGTCTGCCGCATAGGTCGCCGAGTTGCCGGCGGAGACGATCAATTCCTCAACATCGAGATCGGCGCTTTCGATGTAGGCCGCCACATTGTCGTTGATCGTATTCGAACTGATGTCAAAGAGTTCTGAATCGACATCCCCAAAGATTCCGCCTTTCGCGCCATCTTTGTTTTCCGCGTGGATTTTGACCAGGCCGGTGTCATTGTTGCTCAGCCCCGCCAGCGTCGCCTGGCCGTTGGTGTCATCACCAAAATAGGCCTTGGTATCGCGGCTCAAATTAATACTGCTGGAAACAAAGTCGATGCCTGTAATCGAAGAAATGAGTCCAGTGGAAATGCTCGTCTGAATGTCGGTGGTGTTGGTCGCCTGGATCAGCACGCTGGCGCTGTCGGATTCAGTGGGTATGGCTCCTGTTCCAACGGCCATAGTCGCACCACCGTTGACACCCGCATAGGTGGTTTGCATGATCGAACTGGTGGCGCCGACCTCGATATCGTCGAAGGTCGCGTTTGTGATCTCAACATCGATATCGGTGTTGGTCGCCGCGGTCAGCGACAGGGTGCCCGCCGTGACACTAACGCCGGCCCCGATGATAGCGGTCGCCGATGTCGTGGCATCCACATCCAAGCTGGCCAAGGTCAGCGAGTCGCTCTCGTCCAAATCGACGGTATTGTTGACAACCGCGCTGATGTCGACGTTGCCCGTGGCGGAAATATTCCCGTCAATCTGGACAGAGGCAATGAGGTTGATAGCAGCAGGCGAGGTCGAGCCCATAATTGAGCTGGAATCGATTGCGCTCAGGGTGAGGTCGTCGAGGTTGGTCAGGGAGGCGCCTGATGCGACAGTGATAGTTTCCGCATAGACTTCGAGTGATCCTCCGTAAAAATCCAGCGCACCACTCAGAGTGACGGAGTCGGGGCCTTCGCCGCCGTCAATCAACCCGGCTACCCCTGCTCCGTCACCAAGCACAAAGATATCCTGAGCATCCCCGCCAATCAGGTTTTCGATGTTTTCATATATCTGCTCGTTCAAAGCACCGGCATCCAGTGCAGTAATTTCCCACGTATTATTCGTGTCGGCACCTTCCAGGCTGTCCGTACCCTCTCCGCCGTCGATCGTACCATCCAGGCTGCCGTCTGCCGTCAGAACAAACGTATCCGCATCAGATCCACCGGTCAGATTTTCAATGCCAAGAAAATCGACAATCCCGACATCATCGACGTTTCCTCTGTTATCTCCCGTTATATTCCACACATTGGACTTACCGGTGACTTTCAGCGTGTCGTTGTCTCCTGAAAAAGCATCGGAAAAAAGAATGCCATTGAGAACTGAAAAGGGGGTACTGAAATCGACTGTAAATTTATCGTTCTGGTCTGCCCCAGTGATCTCAACTCCGCTCGTTTCGGCAAGCGCCTGGCTTTGCAAGACTGACTGATAGTTGTTGTCAATCAACTGAAGTGTTTCTGAGCCTTCAACCTCCTGGAGACGGAGCGTAATGTCCATCGCCGCACCGGCCGCCGTGTAAGACAACGGGTCACTGGAGAGAAGAATACGCGGCTCCAGCGGTTCGAGCAGCATTTTGCGGCTACGTTTTTTCGCGGCCATCTCCCTTTGTTTCATTCGGCGGTTCATTTGCCGGCGGAAACTTCTAACAAAACCCATGGCTAACCCCCTCTTGTAAGGAACAGGTGTAAGGACTCAGGAGCCATTGTTTTCTCGATAGGCCCCAGCTCAGTGGGCAGAATCATTCCCCTATACATAAAAAAAGCCGCGCCACCTTGTTCCAAGGCAACCCGGCTCTCCGCATTATACAATACAAACAAATCGGACCCGTAGTTTTCCGTCCCTGCCTTACAGCAGGTTTGGCTTTGTCAAAAACTGCAAAAAGGCTTACTTATTGATGTGGTTTCTTAGAAAAAATCCAAGATGTCTATTTTTAATAAGGAACGAGGACGAAATAATTTCCTCATTAGTTTTTTAGTTGACACATTGTGAATTATTCGTCAATACTTTTTCATCACCGACCTAATTCCCAGCCATTTTCATCTGATCCGATTGTATTGAAATTGTCCGACAATTATCGGGCGAAAAATTGACAAAAAAATTTCTACTTTCATAAATTTGCAAAAATCATGCCCAATTTTACCATCCAGCCAATAGTAGTCAATTACTTACCGGCTAAAGCCGGTAGTTTGTTAATAGCTTGAAAGCAATCAGTTTAGGCTAAAGCCACAAAGGTGTCCTTCGGACAACTATTTTAATTTAAAATATGCTAAAGACATTTCCACCTAAAGGTGAAGGTTTATACCCTGCCCCTTGGAAATCAATTCAGATAGTTAGCAATTATGGTCTATTGACCATATAGATAATTATGAAAAATAGTTCCTAATTTATGGATAAAATATTTCACATTGTATAATTTTTTACATAATCAGTCTGTCGATTTTCAGGGTCTTTCGTGCTTAACAATGGAAATTCTTATCCTGTTGAATTACCTGACTTTTCTTAAAAAACGCTGCTCCACTAAAGTTGTACCTGTGCGGTTAATTCCTCAAATCCTCTCTTGTTAGAATGGGAAATTTACCAGCCAGGATGTTCAAATAACTCCATCCAAAGCACCAGTGAAATTTAGAGCAGTTCTGAAGAATAGCGAGTATTTTGAGGATATTGCGAAAGGGGATCGATTAAAGGCGGGTTGAAGATAAAGCGACCGAGCTGTTATACTATTTCGACTTCTGCAGGAGCAATTATACCAGGCTCCAGACTGCTCGACAAAGTTGGCATTTCTAATCTCTTAGCCTTCCAGCCTCTATGGCGAACTATGCCTTTAAAGGGCGGCTCACCCGTAACATTGCCTGTTAACTTTATAGCAGTTGGATCAAAATCCTGCTGAATTGTTATCTGATCGCCTTCCTTTTCGCCAATTACACTTTCCGGAGATATGGCTCTATCAACAACTTTCTTACAGCTTTCGTGAATACTTCGAACAGCAGCGCCTATCTGTGAATCTTCATAATGATTAAGATCTTCGGAGAAAAAATCCATTAGACGCCCTTCTCGTTGAAACACAGAAAGCAAATGTAAAAACAATCGCCTGTCATTATTTTTCTTTTCTTTCTTGTCTAAAGAACCTTTAACTTTTGTATCATCTTTTTTATCTACGATTGCTTTATCAGATGTTTTTAACAAATTTACAAATAAAAACCTCATGCAAACCCAGAGCAGGAGACCAATCAAAGTGAATATCCCTGCCGATATCGGCACATAATATAATCTAAATTTTTCTTCCAGCATAACAACCAAATCAATTAAATTTTTATGCCCGGATAAAACTACTTCAGCATTTGATATAACATAAAAAGTCGAATCAACCAGCAGGCATATAAAAGCCATAAAAAACATTATTATTACAAATGAACGAAAAGAATACGCTTTTATTATATCCATCTTTTTTATCTCCTTAATTGTTTTAGCTGCATATACTCTCCTCTCCCAAACGAATCATATTTTTAGACAGGATAACAGGATAAACAAGATTTTTTATTTCCTGTTAATCAATCCCGCGGAACGCGGGACCCAAATCCTGTAAAAACATATAATTACATGCCGATTCGATCAGGCTTTAGAAAAGCACTTTATCAAGATTATTTTTTGGATTTAATAATAGTTCGGTACCAAGATTTGTAATCTTTGCTATTA
This sequence comes from Deltaproteobacteria bacterium, assembly GCA_030272815.1. GTDB lineage: Bacteria > Desulfobacterota > Desulfobacteria > Desulfobacterales > ETH-SRB1 > B13-G4. The sequence goes on along the minus strand of JAJSZT010000010.1, from coordinate 7,333 downwards.
TACATTCAATACTCATTTGGCTGTTTATAGATTTGGAACTGGTTTGAAATGAAAAGCCATTTTCAGGATACGAATTTATGATATACAGGATATGCTTTAACTCTTTTTTTTAAAATCAAGTCAATCCTGTAATCCTGTCTGAAATATTTATCATTTCTATTTAGCTGCGTTTTATTTATGGCTTTACCTTTTTATAGTTAAAATGTTATGATAAACATAAATTATAACATTGCAACTTCACCTCTGGCCGAAACATGCTCAAGGATTAAAAGATTTGTAATACATTAGCCCTTTGAAAAAAATCTGACAGGATAACAGGATAAACAAGATTTTGTTTCAAGTAAACAAGGTTAAGTCTCATTTTAGCTGTCCGGAAAATCACAAAAAATCGTATCCTGAGAAATGAAGTCGTTGGAGAATTTCTCGCTGATATCATAGTAAAGGACAAGATAATTTTAGAATTAAAGTCGGTGAACAGAAAGTTGAAATCAAACGTAACGTAAGGTATAAGGTATAAGGTAAGGGATTTTGATGAGGATTTACAGGATGAGTTTTGATATTTTAATCCTGAATATCCTGTTAATCCTGTCAAAAAAGTCTCTTTGAAAGACCTAAATTGTTACAAAGATTGGAAAATTAGATACATATGGGTAATAAAACTGTTTACATATATAAGTTCGACTTTGAAGTAGGTTATTTAATAAAAAGCCCGTGTAAAGAATGTAACAAAAGGAAAAATTTCCCTAAATGTATTGATGATTGCCGTGCCCTGGATAAAATACAAACAATTTTATCTGGAGTAAGGTCTTGCACAAAAAGCATTTGATAATCATTATCAGCATCATGCCGTTAAGAGACCTTTTAAAGACATTATGAAATTTTCATCAAGTCAGACACCTCAAAATCTAAACAGCATTCCCGCATGGAAGAGTCTGAAGCAACATGCTGAAAACTTTAGCCGGCCTGACAGGCATTTAAAATATCTCATCAAAGAAAACAGCAGGCTCGAAAAATTCTCTTTAAAATGCAATGGTTTTCTCTACGATTTTTCGCGTCAGAGAGTAGATGAAAAGGCCATGTCTCTACTTTTTGAACTGGCAGAAGCAAGAAAACTAAAAGAGCAGTTTATTTCAATGATGAATGGCGAAAAGATAAATATTTCTCAAAACAGAGCCGCTCTTCACACTGCTTCAAGAAATTTCTCAGGCAATTCTATTTTTATAGATAAAAAAGATGTAATGCCCGAGATAATAAAAACAAGAGAGAATATCAGAAAATTTGCTTCAAAAGTTCATAATGGAAAAATAACCGGATCAACCGGAAAACCTTTTAAACATGTTGTTGTAATAGGAATCGGGGGGTCTTATCTGGGAACAGAGTTTGTTGCACGTGCTTTGGAAGCCTTTGCGGATAAAGATATTGAAATACATTTTCTATCAAATGTAGATATCCACAATTTTGGAAATATAGTATCCAGGATAGAGCCGGAATCTACCTCGTGGATAGTTGTTTCAAAAAGCTATACAACCGCCGAAACTATTGCCAATACAAATCTCGCCATTTCATTTATGAAAGAAAAAGGGCTTGATCCTTCTAAGCACCTTGCAACCGTTACCAGCAAAGGAAGCCCCGGAGATGATCCAGCAAATCCTGTTTTATCTTCATTTCACATGTTCGATTTTATAGGAGGCAGATACAGTGTCACTTCTGCGGTTGGCGGTGTACCACTCAGTCTGTACTTTGGTTATGATAAGTTTGAGCAATTTTTAAAAGGCGCAGAAGAGATGGATATTCACGCAAAGAATTCTCCATGCGAAAAAAATATCCCTCTAATTGCTGCTCTTGTTTCAATATGGAACAATAATTTTCTGGGATATCAAACTCAGGCAATAATTCCCTATGCATCTCCGCTGCAAAAGCTGGCACCCCATATTCAACAGCTCAGTATGGAAAGCAACGGCAAATCAGTAACACAGGAAGGACATCCCCTGGGTGAACCAGCAGGGCCTATTATTTTTGGTGAGCCCGGCACAAATGCACAGCATTCTTTTTTTCAACTGGCGCATCAGGGACGTCCCTTTCCCATTGAGTTTATAGGAGTGATCAAACCTCAGTATAATCAGTATGATTACAAATCAAAACGCGTTACAAATCATCAGGAGTTATGGGCAAATCTGATCTCACAGCCGACAGCGCTTGCTTTAGGGAAAGAAGATAAGAATAAAGCAAAATACTTTTCAGGCAACCGGCCATCTTCCACCATAATTATAAACGATCTTTCACCTGAAAGTGTTGGCCGTCTTTTGTCGTTTTATGAGGCAAAAACTGTTTTTGAGGCTTTTATATGGGGCACAAATCCCTTTGACCAGTTCGGTGTGGAGCTGGGGAAAACAATAGCTTCCGGCATCAGAAATGAAATAGCATTAAAAAATGAACAAAAAGATCACCAGTTTGAACACATGGATAACATCACAAAATTCTACCTTGATACAATGTTTTCAGGCAAGTTATAATGGAAGGCTAATTATGTTCAAATATTCTATCAACCTCGCATGGAGTGACGAAGACAATTGTTATGTTGCTACAGTATCAGAATTTCCAGGACTTTCTGCCTTCGGAGATACTCCTGAAGAAGCCGTAGAAGAAGCAAAAATTGCCGTAGAAGGTTTTCTGAAAGTATATGAAGAAGATGGTTGCCCAATTCCCGAGCCGGAAATACTCAAGCCGTTTAGTGGTCAAACCCGTCTACGATTGCCTAAAAGTTTACATGAAACTTTAAGTCAAGAAGCACTGAAAGAGTGAGTCTCATTAAATAGCTATATTGTTCATCTATTATCAGAAAGGCATGTACAGTTGGTGCTTTCGTGCCGCCTTCTGACCTTAAAAATCAAACAACAGGAAATATCATGAGCTTAATTAAAGTAGTCAATAAATATAAAATTGATGAACAACCTAATGATTTTTCTTTCTGGCAATCGAAATCATATGAGAAACGAATCGATGCGTTAGAACAAATTCGTCAAGAATTCAATAATTGGAAATACAATGCTGAGCAAAGATTTCAAAGAGTTTATAAAATTATTAAACGAAAATAATGACCTTTATCCCCAAAGAGAATCATGAAGACCGGACTTGCGCTCAATTACCCTGGATATCGAAGTTTTTAAGACTTCTTCTTTCCCCAATATTGTTACACTCTGGCTGGCCCTTGTAATAGCTGTATAAATAAGTTCTCTTGAAAGTACAGAATAATCTTTATCCGGCAAAATAAGATAAACGTTTTCAAACTCAGATCCCTGGCTCTTGTGAACAGTCATCGCATAAACCGTCTCATGCCGGGGTAATCTGTAAGGCAGAAATCGTCTCAATTCTCCGGAAGTTCCAAGGAAAAATACATGCATATCATTGCTGTCAGAGCCTGGAATTGGCATGGTTATGCCAATATCTCCGTTAAAAAGGCCGAGTTTATAGTCGTTGCTGGTTATGAGAACCGGTCTGCCTCTATACCATAAATTTTCAGTCTGTATTAGATTTGCACGGCTCAATATCTGTTCGATAATTGCATTTACTGCATAGACCCCGAATTGCCCTATTTTTACAGCGCACAATATTTTAAATCGATTAAAAAGTTCGAGAGCTCTGCCAGGATCATCTGTTTTGAGATATTCTGAATAGAACTCAACAACTTTATCCGTTAGAATTTGTTTGAAATTATCAGCCGACAGTATTTCTTCAAATATTATAGTTCTGTCGTCCTCATTTTTCAGCAGGGATAAAGCTTTATCAATGTCTCCGAGCTTAACAGCATGACTTAATCCGCCGATTCCGCTGCCATCAGCAAATCTATAATTTTTTTTCAAAAGAACAATGCAGTCATGTAAAACCTTTATGTCTTTATATTCTTTGATAGAATCCGTAAATTTTTCATCTGTTAATTCTTCAACTTTATTAATAAAATCTGCTGTAAATCCGCGAACATGGCTGTTGCCGCAAATGTCGCCAAGTACTGAACCGGGATCCACCGATGCCAGTTGATCGCTGTCTCCTATTAGTATGAGCCTTGCATCAACCGGAACTGCCTGTATGAGTTTTGACATTAAAGGCAGGTCAACCATCGAGGCTTCATCTACTACAACAATATCGGCAGAAAGAGGATTTTGAGAATTATGACGAAAAAAAGGAGAACCAATAATAGTTTTCAACATTCTGTGAATTGTAAAAGTTTCCTCTGGTATGGCTGCTTTGATAGAATCTTTGCAATCAAGCTTTTTTTTAATGTTTCTGATGGACTCACTTAACCTTGCCGCAGCTTTTCCTGTTGGAGCAGCAAGAAAAATTCTAAGGTTTTCTTCTTTACCTGCCTGCTCTAATAAAAGCGCCAGGATCTTTGCAACAGTTGTGGTTTTGCCTGTTCCCGGCCCGCCGGAAATAACGCAGAAGTTCTTAAAAGCCGAAGTTATGGCACCAACCTTTTGCCAGTTAATATCGCTATCCATTCTTTCAGGGAAAAGCCTCATTATGCTGTCTTTTATAAGCGATAAATTTAAGCCGCTAATATCTTCTTTGGTGCGTTCCTTTATAGAATCAGAAAGTTTTTTTTCATACTCCCAGTAGCGATAAAGATAAAGCCTGTTTTCCTCATCAAGTATAAGAGGGCAAAGATCTCCAGGTCTTCCGACAATCCCGGTTGACATCAAATTGTCCACCCAAACAGAAAGCCCCGGGCAAATAACAGCATCCACTCCATCATCTTTTTTAAGCAGCGTTTTCCCTGCAAATGATGCAAGGTCAAGACACACATCCCCCTTGCCTGTAACATTGCTTACAAGAGCTGCCCCAAGAGAAATTTCCTGATATTTGCTGTCCGCAAGGTTCGCCATAAACCCCGCGAAATGGACGTCTATATCGGTTAGTATGCCGGCTTGATGTAATCTCAATAAATTATTTTTATCCATAATGAAATTTGGTAAACGTTCAGCCATAAGTGATAAAATTATAATGAGTTACCGCAGAGGCGCAGAGGACGCAGAGTAAGATGATTTTTCCTTTCCCGTTGAGAGGACGGCAAAGGAAACTACTCAGCAGCTTTGCTGCGTAATAGTTTAACTATAATACACTTTTACCATTACGAGTTGTCGCCAAATGCCCCGGAGGGGCTGATTCTTTTTGCTTTCCGCCCTCTCAGCGGAAAGCAAAATAAAGATAAACTCTGCGTTCTCTGCGCCTCTGCGGTGAACTATTACAAATTTAAAAGTTCGGAATAAGCGACTTCCCAAGCTTCTCAATAAATCTGCTTTCCGGCACATCATTAAAAATACCAAATTCCGGCCCTGAATTGCTGTCCACCCCTCTTATAAACACATAAAATACACCGCCGAAATCATTTTCATATCTGTAATTCGGCATCCGCCATCTCAAGTATTGATGAAGAGCAAGAGTATATATATAATACTGCAAATTATAATAATTAGACCTTATAGTTTCTCTTAATAAATCCTGTGCATAGTCTTTAATGCTCGTGCCCAGAAAATTTGACTTCCAGTCAACAATATAAAACCTGCCATTATGCTGGAATATCGTATCAATATACCCTTTCATGAAGCCTTCTGAAGGCGAAAAATAAAGTTTTTCTATCTGCCTTGAAAAGCCGGAGGATATGTCAATACCGGCATTATCGCTGAAAATCTTTTTTAGCTTTAAAGGTGTAATATGATTTAAGGGAAAATAAAATTCCATTTCATTTATTCTTTTATCGCATTTAACAGAAGAGAGAATAACTTCTTCACCTTTACTTTCAAGAGATACTGAAAGAACATTTTTTATCATATTGCAAACAGTCTCCAGCCATGACTGTTCAAAGCCGTATTCTTTTAATTTGTCTTTTACCAGTTTTTCTTGATGCCCCGGATCTTTTGATGCAAAATCAAGATGTTCAAAAATATCATGGAAAAATATGCCTGCCCTTGCCCCTTTAGGAAAAGAAAATATATCTTCCCTCCCAAACGGTTCTTGAATAGCCAGTTCTTTCTGAATAAAATGCCCGGCATGAGTATCAATATCCACTCTGGCTGAATCACGGTCAGGAAGTTCTTCAGGCGCAAACTTGCCGGATATAAGCGATGAAAAACTTGAAATCCCAAATGCTGTATCTATCTTTCCTGAAAATCTCCGGCATATAAGTTCTTCTTCATCCTTTTTTATTAATTGATGCTCTATATTATCATTATTAAAAGGCATGAGATCAAGCTCAATGCTTCCATCAGATTTCCCTACAAGTTCCTTTAAATCACTTAAAATTTCATGGTCTGTTTTGGACATAAATTTCTCTTTTAAAGACCCGACAATATCATATTGATAATCAAATTTTTCGTCAAAGTTCTTGTAATGAAAAAGATAAGCCAGGGCAGATGTGCCAGCATTTTTTATGTTGCCCCATGCAAGATAGCATCTGGTTTTCGCTCTTGTTAAAGCAACATAAAGCAGCCTTAAATTCTCCGCCAGAAGTTCATTTTGAGCAAGGATGATATTCGGGTTATCTCTATCATAGTCAAGATCGAATGTCGGCGTTCTGTTTTTATCTTTATCATGAAAGATAAACTCCTTGCCTTTTGCCGGCAGGGAGCCACCCCACACAAAAGGACAAAAAACAATTGGGTATTCAAGGCCCTTGCATTTATGAATAGTCACAATCTTTACAGCATCTTCATCGCTTTCAAGGCGAAGCTGATATTCTTCCACCCTGTTTGAAGCAGAACTTATCTGTTCGGAAAGCCATTTTAAAAGACCTGTCATCCCTGGTTCTTTCTCAGTGGATTCCCCATGAAGTATTTCCGCCAGATGCAGAACATTTGTAAGCCGTCTCTGCCCATCCACAAATGAGAGAAGGCGGGTTCTGACCTTTTCCTTTACCATAAACAAGCGAAACATCCTGATAAAACCAGATCTATTCCATCGCTGAAAGTATTCATTGAACTTGCCGATCTGTTTCTCCCACCAGAAAATATCAATATTTTCCGGATCGAGTTCTTCAGCGTGAACACCCATAATATCCGTGACCAGAGCGGCTCTAAGTAATCTGTCATTTCCCGGCTGTGAAATAGATGAGAGAATTCTTTCTATCTCCAGCGCTTCCTGTGACTCAAAAATGCTCTCATTACTATAAAGGACAGAATGTATCCTTCTTGCGGAAAGACTTTCTTTTATTATCCGTGCCTGTTCATTTGTTCGCACAAGCACGGCAATATCGCCTTCTCTAAAACAATCGTGTTCACAGCCATAACCGGATGATAAAAGCCGCACAATCTCGCCTGTAACAGCCCTGGCAATCATGAGC
>JAJSZT010000009.1 GCA_030272815.1 Deltaproteobacteria bacterium | reverse complement strand
TTTCTTTTCCGCATATGGTATTCTTGATTGTCACTGCATCATCATATCCCACGGCTACAACGGCATGACCACCGAGTAAGCTTTCCAGATCTATTTAAGTTCCTCATCCACAAAGACTGCTCGGCCTTTTGCCTGTCCCCTTTTATTCCTTTATAAAGTCTGCCCCTGCTGTGACAAACCTTATATAATGACGTGTGTTCTTCGTGCCAAATTTAACCCCTATGGAAATGCCTATGCCCCAGCGAACATACTTATTTAATACATCGAAGCGCTCAAACCAATGCGTCCCTGTCATAGCTAAGCCATCGTAGCTCTCAATCCCCCAGGCGCCATCATAGATACGGACGTTGGTGACCCAAACGTCAGGATCGGCAAGGAACATCAACATAACAGAATCCAACCGCAGTCGCCTGGCGTTTACTATCACTGGCGTAGGTATAGCGAAGTGAAACCAGTTTCTGGTGCCAGGCTTTCCCTCAAACAGAGCAAACCCACCTAACCTCCTGGTTAATTTCAATCGACCTATAAATTCCTCATGAATACTAGTGCCATGTGTCCACACTGCATGGACGATTGGAATATGTTTATGAAACAGGTAGTTAAAGGCTGCTTTTCCTTGGATCATTCCGTATCCCGAATTACGATCCCAGCCAGGAGCACATAGGTTCTTAGCGGTTTTCTGCAACGCTTCTTTCACCTTGTCTTGGGTAAGTCTGGGATCATGGGACTTCAACAGCCCAATAACTCCAGCACAGACTGAAGTGGCAGGTCCTGAACAGCAATCACATTTTGTATAGCCCTTGAAACAGGTCGGTGCACAGAAATCCGGCTTTTTGGGGTCAAGAGCAGCAGGACCCTGGCTGCTAAAGCCCATCCATTCCTCACGGATGTTGGCAAGACCGACAGTAATCACCTTTGGGTGACCATTGGCACCCCAGATAGATCTGCCAGGTCCGGTATCCGAGCCGCACCTCAGGCTTGGACATACTGAGCCGCAGATACCCACCGGAAAAATTACGATGATACCTTTGTTGATCACTTCAACTACCTTACGAGTAAACGGATGGTTTGGGTTTGTGGCGTAATCTGGAGCCCAAGATTTTTGCGACATGTACCAGCTATTAGATAATATCTGCGGTGTCTTGTTTTTCTTATACTGGTTTAGTGCCCATTGATAGGCCTTTATGGCATTAGAAAGGAAATTGGATATCCCTCCCTGGCTTTGCAGAATCGCAATGTCGTAGATCTTGGCATCAGGGCATATGCCGACAGCATCAAAGGCGGTCATTGTGCTATAGCTATTAAAAGGGGCAGTTCCAGGTGTATAAATTGACGTAGGCGACCAGCCACCGATAAAAGCGGGTACCTTTGACTTATTGACACCATCACCACAGATGCCGATGACAATTCCTCGTCCTCTTATTCCCTTTGCCCAGAGCCGGTCGCAGCGCAAATACTTTGCTACATCTGAGATTGTTCCTTTAGCTACTGATGGTTTGCAATCTGCTGGTGGACAGGGACTTGCTAATTCGAGGTCAAATGGGGGAGGAAGCTCTTCAGATATTTTTTCCGTTTCTAATGCTTCGAGGTCAATTCCACTTTCTTTACATCCTTCTTGAAGAGACTCGACTTCTATGTCCTCAGGATTTTCATCATCAAATGCCTCTATTAGAGCATCGGTCCATACATTAATCACATTTGGCATCTTTTTAAGCTCTTTCTCTTTATCCTCTTCCACCTCTCCGCGAATCAAAACAACCTCTTCCTTAGCTTCTGCGAGGCTTGGAGCCAAATCCTCGGTCGGACTGACAGGGACAGGCTCGTAATCTTGATCTATTGTGAATCCAGGTAACTTTGCGGCCTCCCTTTCAATGACCTCTTCCATAGATAGCCTCATAGGCTTTTTCAATTCGACAATCACTCTCTTCATGATTTACTCCATTTCTTGCGATTATTACAAAGCTCCTGATACGAATTATGGAGAGCATGGGCTTAATCGGATTTATGGCCAACACAGGAGTCACAGGTACACTGGGAAAAGAGCTATTGTATATTTTAAAACATACCCTGGCGGCTGTTTTTTAACAGCCGCCAAGGCCACAATTCCTGAAAAAATAGCGATGATTTTGAAGCTTCTTGTATTATATCACCGGCTTATTTGACAAAGTCTGCCCCTGCTGTGACAAACCTTATATAATGACGTGAGTTCTTCGTGCCAAATTTAACCCCTATGGAAATCCCTATGCCCCAGCGAACATATTTATTTAATACATCGAAGCGCTCAAACCAATGCGTCCCTGTCATAGCTAAGCCATCGTAGCTCTCAATCTTCCAGGCGCCGTCATAGATATGGACGTTGGTGACCCAAACGTCAGGATGGGCAAGGAACATCAACATAACAGAATCCAGCCGCAGCCGCCTGGCGTCTACTATCACTGGAGTGGGTATAGCGAAGTGAAACCAGTTTCTTGTGCCAGGCTTTCCTTCAAACAGAGCATACCCACCTAACCTCCTGGTTAATTTCAATCGACCTGGAAATTCCTCATGAATGCTGGTGCCATGTGTCCACATTGCGTGCGCGATTGGAATATGTGTACCAAACAGGAAGTCAAAAGCTGCTTTTCCTTGGATCATTCCATACCCAGAATTCCGATCCCAGCCAAAAGCACACAGGTTCTTGGCCGTTTTCTGAAGAGCCTCTTTTACCTTGTCCTGCGTCAGACTTGGATCATGGGATTTCAATAGTCCAATCACTCCAGCACAGACTGGACAGGCGGCTGATGTACCGGTGTCGGAGCTTCGTGCACCCTTAAAATGGCTCGGTGCACAGAAATCCGGCTTTCTAGGGTCAAGACAAGCTGGACCCTGGCTGGTATAGCCTATCCATTCCTCCTTTATGTTTGCTGCACCGACAGTGATCACCTTTGGGTGACCATTTGCACCCCAGATAGATCTGCCAGGACCGGTATCCGAGCTACACTTCCAGCTTGGACACTGCGAACCACAGTTGCCGGCTGCAAAGGTGACAATGATACCTTTATTGATCACTTCAACCACCTTCCGAGTAAACGGATGGTTTGAATTGCAGGCGTAGTCTGGTGCCCATGCTTTCTGAAACATACCCCAGCTGTTAGATAATATCTGCGGTGTCTTGTTTTTCTTATACTGGTTGAGTGCCCATTGATAGGCCTTTATTGCATCAGAAAGCAGACCTGATATCCCTCCCTGGCTTTGCAGAATAGCGATATCGTATAACTTGGCCTCTGGACACATGCCGGCCGCATCAAAAGCTGTCATTGTGCCATGGCTGGTAGAAGGGGCAGTTCCAGGTGTATAACTTGTCGTAGGCGACCAGCCACCGATAAAAGCGGGTACCTTTGACTTATTGACACCACTGTCACAGATGCCGATGACAATTCCTCGTCCTCTTATTCCCTTCGCCCAGAGCCGGTCGCAGCGCAAATACTTTGCTACATCTGAGATTGTTCCTTTAGCTGCTGATGGTTTGCAATCTGTTGGTGGACATGGAGTTGCCAATTCGAGGTCAAATGGGGGAAGCAGCTCCTCAGCTATTTCTTGTATTTCTTCCGTTTCTAGTGCTTCGAGGTCAATTCCACTTTCTTCATATCCTTCTTGAAGAGACTCGACTTCTATGCCCCCGGGATTTTCTTCATCGAATGCCTCAATACGAGCATCGGTCCATACATTAATCACATTTGGCGCCTTTTTAAGCTCTTCCTCTTTATCCTCTTCCACCTCGCCGCGGATCAAAACAACCTCCTCCTTAGCTTTTGCAAGGCTTGCGGCCAAATCCTCGGTCGGACTGACAGGGACAGACTCGTAATCTTGATCAATTGTGAATCCTTCTAACTTAGCTAAATCCATTTTCATCGTTGCCTGCATATCAAATCCGGGAGACACTCTTAACTCAACAATTACTTTTTTCATAATCTACCTCCTTTGAATAAAATTACTCATACTAGAGCCGTTAAAAGACTAAGTAAACTTCAGCCTATTTATTATATACTTTGCACGGCTATAAACTACGCTTTTTGAAACGGTCAGAATTATAAGGAAAAATTAAACCACGAAGGACACGAAGATTAGAATTAATGCTTTTTATAATTTCTTTGTGTTCTTCGTGAGCTTCGTGGTGAAAAAAACATAATAAAAAAGCTCAGATTTTGACCGTTCACAGTATAACTTATCGACAGAGCAAAAAACAGAATAGCTGGCCTTTTCATGTTTTATCCTTCTAAAATAGTAAGTTATGATGGGCAACCCATCAGGAAGAACGTTGTTGATTATGTTAATCTCTTCCTAACCTCCTGCGTTCCTCGAGGCAAAATCCCCTGTAGATGAAAAGGAGAATCGGGCACGTAGTTACTGTTTCTGGCTGCGCACGTCAATTCCTCCACGTAGTTGAATTATAATTTAACACACCAGACCTTACAGATAGCTTACAGATTCGGAAAAAAATGAAAAATTTATGATTTTTTGAAAAGAATGGACTTGCGTATCGCTTTTGTCTCAGAGGAAGGTTCAATTCCGAGCGATGCGGAAAGGACCCTCTTGCAGCGTTCGTACACCGATAGCGCCTCAGCTCGGCGGCCGAGCCGGTGATAGCAGGTTATGAGACGCTGATAGAGCTCCTCGGCAAGGTCGTCTGCTTCAAGGCCGCGCTGGTAGTATTGCACAGCCTTTTCCAGTTGTCCCGCCTTTTCCCAGTATCGGCCCAATGTGCTCACACCACGCAGGAACTTGCTCCGACAACGTTCGCGAAGGGAAATTGTCCACGGGTTGCTGCTTTCTCCTGCCAAAAAAGGTCCCTGGTACATGTGGATGGCCTTTCGGGTTAATACAACTGCTTCCATCGCTTCCAGTCCCGTCGGTTCTTTTTTCCAGGCGGCATCGGCTTGCCCGAAAATACGCTCAAAAGCCCAGACATCGACCCAGGTGTGTCGTTGATCCAGGGTTACGCGTTCATGCTGAAGTTCGATAGCATTGCGATAGCCGATCACCTTGCGAAGGCGGTGCAAGGTGGTTGCGAAAGATTGTTCAACCATGTCGCCGTCCGCTTCAGGCCAAAGTGCATCGGCCATCTGGTCTTTTCTTACCTCTCTGCCTCCGAACGCAATTAAAGCCTTGAGCATTGACAGAGGCTTTTGTTGAGCCTTTCTGGAGAATCGGATCGGTTGTCCGTTTTTCAGCACGACAAAGCGTCCTAATGTGTATATTTTTAGCGCCCAGGGCCATTTTTCTAAGTGAAGCGGTGGGTTGTTCGGGAATGTGTTCAAAGATCCCTGGCTGTTCCCGATGGCCAAGGCCTTGTGCAGCGATTGCAAACCAGATGATTCTTTCCCTTGATCCAGGGCAAAGAAGGCTTCTGCCAGAAAAACAGAAATTGTAAGGAGGGTGTTTTGGGTCTTGCGTGCAATACTCAAAGCATGTGCACAGTACTCTTGCGCGTGTCGATGTCTTCCGAGTTCATGCGCAACATGTGCCTTTGACAAGTAACGCAAACCCAGGAAAAAAGAAGATCCCACCTCAATGAGCGAGTTCAATGACGCCTCTGCATGGATAGATGCCGTTCTGGGATCGCCCCTGAGAATGGCCAGTCGGGTTTTCAGAAAATAATATTCGGACAGCTCCAACAGCCTGCGTGGACCAAAAGACGAGTCCATCCTCTCCAGTAACTTTTCAGCCACTTTACAGTCGTCCGCTTTCAATGCGCTGTAGATGGCTTGGCTTGACAACTTACAGTCCATTATACGAACACCCGGTTTTTGGGAGAACTTTTGGCGCTACGCTTCATTTCATCGTCATTTCGGCGTGCGTTAGGGACTTAACTACGCCTCATGACACAAAATTCGCACATCTTGAATTTGAAGCTTTTGTAACATTAGCATATTTGTCTACCTGGTTATGGCAAGTGAAATAGCGGGCAGGTTTAAACCAGTAAAAACTCAGGAATAAGAGATTGTAAAGGAAAGAACTATCCATAACCATAGATAATTAGAAATTAAATTTCACTAATCTGGATTTTTTGCAAGACTTTTTTTGGATTTTATAAGATATATTTTCAGATTATGACAAGGAAAGATTAGTAAAATAACCTATTGATAATACAGCACATATGACTTTTAGGGTCAAATGTAGTGCCTGTAGCCACTTAGTCTACAATCCGAAGGCTGAAGCTCCCTGACAGCCTTCAGCCTTCTACCTTCAGTCTTCAGTCTTCAGCCTATCCACCTTAAACATCAAGCGTTCCGATAATATCAGTAACCTTTTGAATATTATTTTTGATAAGAAATTCTTCAATCCCTTCAATTATATCTGTGGTGGCATTTGGGTTAATAAAATTAGCTGTACCGACCTGAACAGCCACAGCGCCGGCTATCAAAAACTCAAGAGCATCGTCTGATGTCATAATTCCACCTACACCAATTACCGGAATTTTTACTTTCTGAACAACCTGCCAGACCATACGAAGAGCTACCGGCCTGATCGCAGGTCCGGAAAGGCCTCCAGTAATATTAGCAAGCTTTGGACGACGGGTTTCAATGTCTATGCTCATACCCGTTATAGTATTTATCAATGATACGGCGTCAGCGCCCGCCTCTTCCACACTTCTTGCGATCTCTGTAATATCGGTCACATTAGGCGATAGTTTAACCATAAGAGTTTTTGCGGTACTTTTTCTAACAGCTTTGACAACATTAAACGCTGCTTCAGGATCAACGCCAAAGGCCATGCCCCCTGCTTTTATATTAGGGCATGAAATATTGACCTCAATGCCTGATATTCCATCAATATCATCTATTCGTGATGCAAGCTCCGCATATTCGACAATATCCTTCCCATAAATATTTACAAGGGCAGGTGTTGCAAGTGTTTTTAAGAAAGGAAGCTTTTCCTGCAAAAAGACTTCAAGGCCGACGTTTTCAAGGCCAATTGCATTCAGCATACCACAAGGCGTTTCAACAATCCTTGGAGGTTTGTTGCCCTTTGAAGCTTCAATTGATAAACCTTTTACAATAATTGCTCCAAGACGATTCAAATCAACAAGTTCCTTAAATTCACTCGCATAGCCAAACGTGCCGGATGCCGTCATTACAGGGTTCTTAAGCTTTATCGCACCAATGCTGACTTCAAGATCAGGATTTTTTTTCATAATAACATCCTTGATTGTTAAGTATAATTTTGATTTTGCGTAACAATTTAGCCTTTTGAAAAAGAATCTGACAGGATAACAGGATAAACAAGATTTTATTTAAAGTGCGCAAACAAAGCCAACTCTCATTGTAGCTATCCAGTAAATCATAAAATATAATCAAAACAACATGAAGAAGGTGTGTATCAAGGTATAAGGATTTAGATTTGGATTAACAGGAAAAGTTTCGATAATTTAAATCCTGGATATCTTGTAAATCCTGTCCAAAAATAATATTTAAAAGCGCTAAAGTGTTACGATTTTGCTAATTTATGATAGTAATATGATGTAATATTTTATAAAATATATATTGATAGATATCAAGACACTGTTTTAATATAAATAAAAATCACCTGCCACTTACAATCCAATATCAAGGAGGTAGCCGTCAAACTAAAAGGCTGTGAACATCGAACATCCAACATCCAACGTCGAATTTTGAATAAGGTATTCTGCCAATTTATAAACTGGCGGAGTAAAGCGTTTTCATCATTCGATGTTCAACGTTCGATGTTCAAAAAACGCTCTTACTCTGCCGTTCAATATTCTCTTATCATAAACATTTTATTTCTTAATCGTTGTTTATTGAAAATTCGGGATAGAATTTCTTGACAATATAAATAATAATACTTAATTTTTTGAGTATATACTCATAACGGAACCTTTATGGTAAGACCCCAAAAAAATCGTATTGTTGCATTCAAGCCGGACGTCAGCTATTTCAAGCCAAGAGGCATACCAATGATAGGTTTGTCAGAAGTCCATCTAACTGTTGACGAACGTGAATCAATAAGGCTTGCGGATCTTCTTGGGATGTCACATGAAGAAGCAGGCAAGCGTATGGGAGTATCCAGAGCAACATTTGGCAGAATTGTCCAGCGTGCACGAAAGGCTGTTGCGGATGCACTTATTAACGGTAAGGCTATTAAAATAGAAGGCGGAAATTACAGCTTAATCGGCGACAAGAGAATATTTATATGCATTAATTGTGATAACAGGTGGGAAGAACCCCTTGGTACGGGAAGGCCCCAAAACTGTCCTGCCTGCAATGATAAAAATTTTTACAGAATTAGAAATAAAACAATCATAGGGAGGTAATTTGAAATTATGAGAATTGCTGTTACATCTTCAGGTAAAAATTTGGAATCTAATGTTGATCCTCGCTTTGGAAGAGCAGCTTATTTTATTATTGTTAATCCTGAGACCATGGATTATGAAGTTGTAGAAAATATACAACACCTTAACCTTCCCCAGGGAGCCGGCATACAGGCCGGCCAGACAATTGCTGGAAATAATGTTGATGTTCTGCTTACAGGCAATTGCGGACCTAAAGCGTTTGATGTATTACAGCGCGCAGGCATAAAAATTATAACTAATGTGAAGGGAAGAGTTCTCGACGCAATTTCTATGTACAAAAAAGGCGAATTGGAGCCCACAAATGGACCTAACGTGGAAGGACACTGGGTATAAAAAAACTTACAGGAGATATGTATAATGAGTGAATGTCAAAACACCGGTTGCAGTATTTCTGATCAAAAGAACGCACAAGATGCTCTAGATGCATCTGTTAAAGGCTCTTTAAGCAAAATAAAAAATAAAATAATCGTCATGAGCGGGAAAGGTGGTGTCGGCAAGACCAGCGTTTCAGTAAACCTTTCCATAGCTTTAGCAAACAAGGGTTTTAAAGTTGGACTTATGGATGTTGATTTACATGGGCCCGATATTCCCAGAATGCTTGGATTTAAGGGTATGCTGGAGTTGAGTAAGAATCAGAAGCTGAATCCAATGAAATATTCTGAAAACCTGAAGGCTGTTTCAATTGAATCACTTACACAAGACAAGGATGAGGCAATAATATGGAGAGGCCCGATTAAACATTCTACAATCAGGCAGTTCATCGGAGATGTAGAATGGGGCGAACTCGACTATTTGATTATTGACTCCCCTCCCGGTACCGGCGATGAGCCGCTGACAGTTGCACAGACTATTCCGGATGCAAAGGCTATAATAGTAACAACACCTCAGGAGATTTCTCTTGCCGACGTAAGAAAATCTATCAGCTTCTGCAAAACAGTAGGTATGAAAATCTTAGGACTTATCGAAAACATGAGCGGTTTTACATGCCCTCATTGCGGCGAAAAACTCGAACTGTTTGGATATGGTGGTGGAGAAAGAACCGCAAAGGAAGCAGGATTAAAATTTCTGGGAAGGATTCCTTTTGACCATGATGTTGTAGCTTGCGGTGACTCAGGGACCTCATTTCAGGAAAAACATAAAGATTCCCAGGTAACCAAGGCCTTTTTAAGTATTGCCGATAAAACATCTGAAATAAAACAAGATATAAAAAACAGGAGATCTAATACGATGAAATTTGCTATACCTTTAGCTGATGGCAAACTAACTGCTCATTTTGGCCATTGTAAGGAATTTGCGCTTATAGATGTTGAAGAAAATATAATTAAGAAAAAAGAAACCCTGGTACCACCTCCTCACGAACCGGGTGTGCTTCCCAAGTGGCTGCACGAACAAGGTGTTAATGTAATAATAGCAGGTGGAATGGGAAATAAAGCACAGGTTCTTTTTAATGAACAAGACATAAAAGTGGTTACAGGAGCGCAGCCTCTTGAACCTGAAGAGCTTATTAACAGCTATTTAAACAATACTCTCCTGACAGGTAATAATCTCTGCGACCATTAGTGTCCTGTCATCTATATAATGTCGCAAAGATAACCGTCATTCCCGCGGAAGCTGGAATATATATGTGGTGTCTGAACGAAAACCTCGATTTCTTGTAGGTTGGGTTGAGCCCCTCAATTTTGTTAGGTTTCGTGCCTCAACCCAACCTACAAAAATCAATCACTTGGAAGAACTTAATTTATCAGGGCGAAACCCAACAAATCGATTTAATAGCTTTTCGTTCGGGCACTATGTGCTGATTTTGCTAAAACCTAAATTGAGCGATTTTTTACTCGATCTGCACCAATCTCTTGCGCATCAAGGACTTGCGAAAAGTCTCGATATATCCATTGGTATGCCTACGCTTTTCACAAACCTTGCTGCATCAAGATCTTGGCACATTTCTTCGCAAAAAATCGCTCAACTTAGTAAAAGGAGAAAATTATGAAGGATTTGACCAAAAGTATTGTCATTCCACTGGATGGCTCCAAAAATTCTTTGAGATCACTGGAGTATATTAATCTCATCTACGGGCCAGGTCACAGCCTTGAAGTAACCCTCATTCACATTCTCCCCTCTTTGCCGCCAATATTAACAGATAATAAATCAATAGATAAGAAAACCCGAGCCAGGTTGAAGGCTGTAGAAAAAAAGAACGAAGATATGGCTGAACAAATCTTATCAGAAGCCAAAAATATACTTCTAAGCAAAGGTTTTAATGAAGAAAAAATTAAAACGTGCTGTCAAAAAAGAGGAATTACCATTGCTCAAGATATCTGCAACTGGGCGTCAATTAAACAGGTAGATACTATACTTCTGACCAAACGGGGAAGAACTGAAATAAAAAGTTTTTTTATGGGTGAAGTCTCCACCAGGCTGGTTGAATATCGCAAAAATAATCCAGTATGGATATTAGAAGGTGGTATTAATTCAAAAAATGTGCTTGTCTGCGTTGATAACTCCGAAAACGCTCTAAGGGCTGTTGATCACGTCAGTTTCATGCTCTCCGGAACCGATTGTCATATAACCATTTTTCACACCATGAAGCATTTAAGCCGTTTTGTTCCAATGCAGGTACTTGAAGAGGCTGAGGATCTTGAACAACTCTGGAGAAACAAAGCGGGCAAGGAAATTGCCCCTTATATAAAAAAAGCCAGGGAAATACTCCTTAAAGCCGGACTGGGCGAGGAGCAAATAACTACAAAAGTCACAGAAGGCAGCCGCTCAACCGCTGATGATATCTTAAAGGAAGCGCAGGATAATGATCATGGCACGATAGTTCTGGGCAGACGCGGCCTCTCGGCAGTAAAAGAGTTTTTCATGGGAAGCGTCACAACCAGTGTCTTAAATCGCGCAGTAAGTTTGGCAATCTGGATCGTTTAGTAGTAGTCAGGTTCAAGATTATGGAGATTCCTGGTCTAAATCAATTCAGCCTGCCTGAAATCCAGCATCCGCTGGTTTATATAGGACTTCTTCTTTTGAGCTATGCAGCAGGCGTTGAAGATATCCCAGTCTTGGATAAAGATAAAAGGATAATCGCTGATCTCACACTTGCCGATCTGTTAAAATTTGTAGTTAACTCAAATGAACATTAAACGTAGCCGTTCACGGCTTGAAACTTGAACGCTTACCATTTTCATTGTCCAATACAACGCGTATAATCTTTGCCATATCTCTTCTAAGAATAGGTTTCATGATAAACTCGCGAATGCCGATAGCTTTTGCTTTTTTTTCAGATATTACTTCACTGAAACCAGTACAAATAATAATTGGAATATCAGGACGAATGGCCAGTATTTGTTTGGATAGATCTTCACCTGTCATTTTTGGCATAGTCATATCTGTGATAACCACATCGAAATTCTTGGGTTGCTTTTTGAAAGTTTCCAATGCCTCAATGCCGTTCGTCTTCGCAATTACTTTGTAGCCAAGACTCTCAAGTAATTGTCTCCCCGCTGTAACTATGGCTGCTTCATCATCAACGAAGAGAATTCGTTCTTTCCCATGAGGGACTGGTTCATAGTGTTCGGATTCCACAGTAATTTCGCTTTCGATCGATGGAAAAAAAACCTTAAATGTTGTTCCTTTTCCTACTTCGCTACTTACTGTGATCGCACCACCACAACTTTTTACGATTCCATGGGTCACAGCGAGTCCCATACCGGTTCCTTCTCCATGTTTTTTAGTAGTAAAAAATGGATCGAATATTCGCTCAATAACCCAACTGTCCATGCCGTAGCCTGTATCGCTTATGGTGAATATTTGGTATGGTCCTGGATTCAGATCGAAATTTTGGGCAGCAGTTTTTTTATCAATCTCCATATCAGATAGAGTCACTTCCAGCACTCCACCTTTTTTTTGCATGGCATGAGCCGCATTAGTGCAAAGATTCATCAATACCCTGTGTATTGCTGTAGAATCGGACAGAATTGGAGCTAACCCGGTTTTGATATTTTTGCGTATTTCGATGGTAGTCGGCAATGACGCCCGCATCATTTTAAGTACTTCCTTGACAATAAGCTCGATTTTTATGGGCTTTTGCTCCTGTTCGGTCTGGCGGCTGAAAAGCAGGATCTGTTCTGTAAGGCCTTTTGCACGATTGACGGCCTTTAAGATTTCATCCAGATCACTTTTTAGTGAGTGACTATTCGAAGCATTTAATGATGCTAACTCTGTGTAACCCATAATTGCAGCAAGGATATTATTAAAATCATGAGCTATTCCTCCCGCAAGGGTGCCAATGGCCTCCATCTTTTTGGTATATCTGAGATGCTCTTCAAGAAGATGTTTTTCCTCTTCTCTTTTTTTTAGGGATTCAGACATATCATTAAAGGCCATTGCAAGTTTCCCAATTTCGTCCTCTGTCTCAACAGGCACCTTCTTAACAACTCCGCTCTCCCCCAGTATATTAACACTTTTAGTTAATCTATTTAATGGCTTTGTTATCCCCCTTGCTAAGATATATATAAACGCAGAGCCGATTATCAGAAATATAATTCCAATTGAAATACTTTTTGCTAATAAACCATCGAGCCTTTTATTAAGTATTATTTTATCTATGGTAATGCAGATGAAACCGATAATTCGATTCTGATCCTGGAATTGATCTTCTTTAAAAAAAAGAGCCTCTTCGTTTAAATAACTTGAGCTTACAATAACCGGCGACCAGAAATCTATTTTGCTTTTGTTATCAATGTAAAAGGAAGATCTATATGTCTTAAGTCTTTCAAATACATTATTGCTGCTATTAATATCTTCAAAAATTGTTTTTTCCCGCCCCCATTTTCCAGGCTTTTTTTGATTCTTCAATAATTTCTTTTCAAGGTTAAATACAGAAACTTCAAGAACTCCCTCCTGTTGTAAGGTTCCATCAACATGGTTATCGAGTAGTTTTTCATTCTCTGAAAAAACACCCAACCTTATCTCGTAAGCAAGCATCTCTGATAATAATTTCCCGTTTTTTATCAGATTATCTGTTAAAGATTTGCTCTGGTAATAAATAAAAAAAGCAGTAAAAGCAGAAGATATGATAAACATGAAAATGGTAAACGCAGTAAAAATCTTAATGCCGAAGTTTTCATGAAGAGTTTTTAAGAGTTTTTTCATTAATTATCTCTAAACTATTTTATTATGCGGGCTTCCTTGATAATATTATTACTGATGTCGATCTCTAGCTTCCTTGCTATATTAGTATTAATTGATATTAATGACTTTCTTGCATCGACTTTTTTAATATTTTTAAGATCTCTTCCTGATACTATTGCGTTTGCTATTTCTCCCGCCTGTCTTCCTATATCGAAAGGTTCTATGCTGATCGACATTAATGCACCCAGTTCTACATACTTATCTGAAAATGTGAGAACAGGTATTTTATTTTCGAGAGAAAAAAGAAGCAAAAACTCAATTGTCTCAGGAGTAATAAGCGTTAGATCCGGCAGCATCCAGAAAACATCTATATTTTTTCTCATGCCCAACAGTTCTGAAGGAACATCCCTGGAGTTTTGAATTTCCTTTGCAATCAGGTTTATATTCATTTTTCTGGCAGCGATCATAGCATTTTTTACTATATATCCGGTTCTATCCGGGTCATATAAAAGGCCTATATTTTTCACATGTGGCAGAACATTCAATAATAAATTTAACTGCTTTTCAGGAGGTATGCTCATGCTAACGCCGAAAATATTTTTTTCACCGGAAATTATGGATGTGGGATTTAAGACCATCATGTAAACAACGGGTATATCTTTAATCTCTTTTACTACTTGAAGGGCACCCATCCCTATTGCGAGGACAATATCAGGTTTGAATGAATGAATTGTTTTTATAATATTTGCGTCATTTAATTCTGAAATAACAATCCTTTTGATCTCAGATCCTGTTACACTTTTAAACCCTTCAATTGTCTTTTCATATGGCTTAATCCTGACGCTCTGGACAGCAATGATTTTATGTTCAGCTTTGGCTAAACCGTAGAAAAGAAATGTAAATATAAATATGAAAATAATATTAATATAAATTCTTTTTGCCATGAAATTCGGATCCGTTTTACTGGAATTTTTTAATTATTAGGAACAATTAGTTGAATATTATAAAAAAATAAAATAACATAAAAAAATTATCGAGTAAAACAATTAATATTAAGAAAAATTAGATGAATCGATACTTTATAAAAAACGGCATTTATATATTCTTTTTTTTCCTTGCCTCAGTATGCTTTTGCCCATCAGTTATTGCCCAGGCTGAAGAGGAGATACAAATTCTCCGATTATTTTATAAAGAAAAAGACCTTGTAGTATCCCCTACCAGATATCCAAAGCCGATCTCTCAGGTTGCGAAAAATATAACAGTCATTACCGCAAAAGATATTGAAAATATGAATGCCCATACTGTTGCAGATGTTTTAAACAGAGTATCGGGCATCTTAGTTAATTTTAACCGGGACTTTGGCGCCACTTCTTTAATCTATGTTCAGAGCTGTAAGATAAAGCAGGTAATTGTTCTGCTTGATGGTATTACATGGAACTATCTGAATAGCGGTTCTGCAGAGACAAATTCGATTCCGGTAGGAATAATAGAGCGTATAGAGATAATCAAAGGCCCAGTCTCGTCTGTCTGGGGGTCATCACTTGGAGGCATAATAAACATCATTACGAAATCTGCTGGAAATGAAGAAAAACCGGCCGGATCCATAAGCGCTTCTTACGGTAAGAGCGATTCCCAGGATTACAGGGTCCAGGTCGCAAGCAAGGCAGGATCTGTTGGATATTATTTGTTTGCAGGTCACCAGGAATCAGATGGTCTTAGGGATTCCAGAAATTTTGATAATACAAGCCTGTATTCAAAGATTAAGATTCCTGTCTCAAAAGATGTTAATATTAATTTTACTGCCGGTTACAGCGAACCACAAATTGAGTTAGGAGATTTTCCAAGCGGAGATATAACTCAAACAGGGGATACTCGCACTTTTTTTGGAACCGCCTCTCTTGATGCTTCGCTAAACAAAGACTTCAGCTTAAATTTTTCTGTTTACCATTTTAAACAGAAATCCGTTATTACTAGCGATTCTCTTGGATTAGGATCTGCCGGCTCTGCCGGAGAACTGTATCTGGATACAAGTTATGATGAGGAGACAACAGGTGGAAGCGGCAAACTGGTCTGGAGGTATGGGGTTCACAATGCCGTGCTTGGAGTGGATTTTAGTAGCGGAAAACTTGACCAGACTATTAATGCCGGTTCTGTGCTTCAACTTGATGGAATGCCCGCAAGTTCCAGCACACAGCCGGATATAGATGAACGGGCTATATATATAAATGACACGATTGTAATCGACCGGTGGGCAATAACTCCAAGTGTTCGTTATGACCACAACAGTATTACAGGCTCGTTTATAAGCCCCAGTCTTGGTGTTACTTACAAGCTTGGCGAAGATTCAATATTAAGAGCATCTGTTGCCAGGGGTTTTACTATAACCCCTCTTTCATGGACATCAGGAGGTGCATTGTATCTTGATCCTAATCCATCTCTTGATCCTGAAGAGGTATGGTCATACCAGGCAGGCGCGGAAACAAGCGCTATTAATTATCTGTGGTTAAAGGCGACAGTCTTTCATCATGAGCTGGAAAATGCCCTGGTCTTGGACTATTATGGGGGAGGACCGCCGGCTTATAATGATATTTTTATCAATAAAGGAAAAGTAAGGCGTAATGGTCTTGAAATAGAGGCTGAGACGGCTCCCATCTATAACATGTCAATGTCGGCTGGTTTTGCTTATGTTGATATAGACCCGACAGATGAAAGAGGTGTTAGTTATAATTATGCCTGTAACATTGGTATAAGGTATGATGATAAAAAATCCTTCATGGCTGAACTGTTCGGCCATTATGTGTGGTGGGATCTTGATGAGTCTTATATGGCAAAGTGTGATGATTTTATCTGGGATCTTAATTTAAATAAAAAAATCTGGCCTAAAAAAAAGGTTGCTACAGAACTTTTTCTTACCGCGCATAACATATTTAACGGATCTCAGTATGCCTATGGTGACAGTAAAAACCCGGGAACATGGATTGAGGCCGGCATAAGGTTTAAATTTTAATAAAATAATAGGTTAACAAAATTTTCTTAACTTTCAATACATTCCAAAAAAAAGGAGGATATTATGAAAGAGCAAAAAAGAAAAGAAAAAAAAGAAATTGTGGTATTAGATAAGGGTATTGATACTGATGCTGTTGGATCTGGCTTTAGAGTTTGTTGTCGCGGGGCATTTATTGGTTTTAGATAATTCTTTATTTTAAAAAGGGGAGCGTTGTCTCCCCTTTTTTCATTTCAAGCCCATTTATAGATCTTATGCTGCTTTCTCATTATCTCAAGATATATCCATGCGAAGATAAACCAGATCATTTTCTTGTTTTTTCCACAAAAAATGCATCAAAAATACTTATAAACAAAGAAACATTTCAGGCAGTTGAAAAAGGCACAATTTCTCCTGCAGACGAGGAAATTCTATCGAGACTGGGTATGATTGTGCAGGACAGGAAAGCGGAAAAACAGGCTGTACTATGTTTTTTTGACAAAATTAATTCAAATAATCCTGTATTGCATGTCTTTGTTGTTCTCAATCTTGACTGTAATTTTTCCTGTAGATACTGCTATGAAGGTGACATGAAGGGAAAGCTCTACATGTCAGACAGCACAGCAGAAGGCCTGATAGATTTTATTAAAGACAGGTTTACTCAAGACAAGACTTCTCTACTTATAGATTTTTACGGGGGTGAGCCCCTATTAAGTTTTGGTCTTATTAAATCGATTTCACATGATCTCAGGTCTTTTACTGAAAGCAGGGGAGCTTCCTTTAGTTCAACTCTTGTCACAAATGGATCTCTCTTTAAGAGGAAAATAGCAGAGGACCTGGTTTCACTTGGACTTGAAAGCGTTAAAATAACCCTGGATGGACCGGCTGAAATACATAATATGTGCCGGCCTTTTAAGTCCGGAGCCGGCAGCTTTGATGCCATAATTAATAATATCAAGGAGACCTGCGATCTTGTAAAGATAGGCATTGGAGGCAACTATGAAAAAGACAACCATAAAAAGTTTCCATTGCTTCTTGATTATCTGTTAGAGAAAAGTCTGACTCCTGATAAGCTTTTTAGGGTGAAATTCGATCCTGTGATTAGACAGCCGGAAACAAGTCGTTATAGGTCCGGCTACATGGGCGGCTGTCTGTCTGTTAATGAGCCCTGGATAGCAGAGGCTGAAGCAATGTTAAGGGAAGAAATTTTAAGGAGAGGCTATAATACGCTAAATATGGCTCCGGCCTCATGCATGCTGGAGATTAAAGATGATTATGTAGTGAATTTTGATGGTATGATTTATAAGTGCCCCGGCTTTATCGGGAAGACTGACTTTATAGCGGGAGATATTAAAACAGGTATAAAAGATTATACTGATTCTTACAAATTGGGCATTTGGAAAAATGAGGAGTGTGCGGACTGCGAGTACTTGCCTCTTTGTTTTGGAGGATGCAGGTATATGACATTTGTAAGGGACGGAAACATAGATAAATTGGATTGTAAAAAATCCTATTTTGAGGTTTCACTTGAAACACTGGTCAAACAGGACATAAAATATAGATTGAAGGCTGACCGCCATTGAGTATACCGAGCGAAAGAAACCTTCTGATATTCACTACCGTCAGTTCTATATGGGCAATAGTATTCGGACTTATAGGCCCCTTTTATGTTATTCATGTAGAAAGATTGAGCGGCGGGATGGAAAAACTGGGAATTGCCTTCAGTATAATGGTACTTCTTCAATCCCTTACATCATATTTCGCAGGTCATTTCTCTGACAGACTCGGCAGAAAGCCCTTCCTCTTTCTCACGGCATATATAGATGCACTTATTCTCTTTCTTTATACCATTATAGATGAAACATATCAGTTGTATTTTCTGCAGGGGATGCTTGGTATTACCAATGGTATGGCCGACACCATACAAACATCCCTGCTTGGAGATCTGACAATAAAGGAAAAGAGGGGAAGAATGGTAGGCAAGTTTAATGCTATTGTCAGCCTTGCATCAGCGGCCGGTCTTGCATTAGGTGGTTATATGGTTAAATTATATGGACTTAAATCCCTATTTTACCTTGCCTCAATTGTTGTACTGCTATCAACGATGCTTTTATTCTTCATAAGAGAAAATGATGAGCTCCTATGAATTAAAAACCTAAATTGATCTTTGACAGCTTTTAGGAATCAGTTTAAGATTTGTAGTTAGTGCCTGAACGAAAAGCTATTAAATCGATTTGTTGGGTTTCGCCCTGATAAATTAAGTTCTTCCAAGTGATTGATTTTTTGTAGGTTGGGTTGAGGCACGAAACCCAACAAAATTGAGGGGCTCAACCCAACCTACAAGAAATCGAGGTTTCCGTTCAGACACTAGTTAACTCAAATAAACATTGAACTTCAACTTTAGACAACTTATCTGGGAGGCAACTGTCTCACCATATATTGTGCTTAATCAAAGGAACTGATTAAAAAGATACTTAAACCCATGTTGAATATATCAATTTTCCGTTTTAAAAAATTATTGCCAATTGCTGTCTTCTTATTATTAGGCGGCATTACAGTGGCTTTATGGCAAAATTTAAATAACCACGGGCATGAAATGATATTTCGACATACAGAGACTTCGAGTGATCAGATACGGATTCGTGTTGAGGGTTTAATGAATACCCGAATTGCCGCTTTAAAACTATTTGCTGATAGATGGATAGAAAAAATCCCGCATGATTTCAGCCAGAAGCGTTTTCTTCGGTTTGCCGAGACCTACTGTAGACATTACCCCGGCTTTCAGGCCATCAATTGGGTTGACACGGACGGGTTTATCCGCTGGGTCTACCCCGAAGAACAAAATTATGCCGCAAAGGATAAAAACCTGCACAACCATCCTGAAACTGCTGTTCGGGAATCATTTGCACGCGCTGAAAGAGACCGTAAATATGTCATTACACCGTGCGTTAAGCTCCTTCAGGGCGGCCTTGGTTTTGCTACTTACTGGCCTTTGATTTACGATGGCAAAATGCAAGGATACATAAATGGAGTCTTCAATATCAGCTCGGTAGTTAAATTGCGGATCGGGGAAAATATCTTTGACGAGTTCCGGTTAGCCTTATATGAAGGAGATCGTCTCATCTATCAACACGGCTTTGATAAGGAGCTTATGGCCTCCATCCGTTCTGTCCGCGCCACACGTGAGATCCATTTTCGCGGAAAAACCTGGCGCCTGGAATTGGAACCATTGAGGATAACCGCAAAAAATGGGTTGGCCGCTTATCTGGGGCTGGAAAATCCCACGCACCTGATGTTTCTCTTCTTTGGTCTTATACTCTCGACCGGTTTGTCCTTCCTCCTTTACTCCTTTATGCACAGGATGCAGATGTACCAGGTAGCCCTCGACCAGGCCCTCTATGAGGTAAATGAGCGAAAGCGTGCCGAGCAGGAAATACAGAATCTTCAGCGCTACAATCGTGGATTGATTGAAACAAGTCCTGATCCTTTGGTAACCTTCGATCAGAAAGGGATCATACTGGATGTGAACAAGGCTACAATTAAAGCAACCGGCGGAACTCGAGAAGAGCTGACAGGAACCCCATTTGCTGATTATTTC
Organism: Deltaproteobacteria bacterium; assembly: GCA_030272815.1. Taxonomy (GTDB): domain Bacteria; phylum Desulfobacterota; class Desulfobacteria; order Desulfobacterales; family ETH-SRB1; genus B13-G4. Next base: position 65,799 of record JAJSZT010000009.1, on the reverse strand, counting down.
ACAGATCCTGAAAAGGCACACAAAGGGGCGATGTTGGTCTTTGAAACCGGAGAGATTCGGGATTACGAGCTGGTCATGAAGGGGGATGGAAGCGAGACCTTTGTTTCCTACAATGCTTCGGTGTATGAAGATCAGACGGGACAGGTAGTTGGTGCTTTTGCCGCAGCCCGCAACATCACCGATCAAAGGAGACTCGAACAGGAACGTGAAGTCTTGCTCAAGGAGCTGTCCGATAAAAACGAAGAACTCCAAACCTTTGTATATTCTGTCTCTCATGATCTAAAAACCCCCATTGTTACCATTGAGGGTTTTATCGGCGCCATGCGTGAAGATTTTGGAGATCTGATATCGGAGGAGCAAGAAAAGTATATCAAGTATATGAGCGATGCAGCCCTGAAGATGGAGGCCCTGATCAATGACCTGCTGGAATTCTCCCGTATCGGACGCTTGACTGAAAAAAAGAGCAAGTTCTCTTTTGCCGGTATTGTAAAAGAGGTCTTGAAAACACTTCAACCTCAGATCCAGGCAAGGGGTATTGAAGTGGACATTCAGAAAGATCTTCCGGATATCTACGGTGGGAAAAAGCGGTTTATACAGGTCATGGAGAACCTGTTGACAAATGCGGTTAAATATATCGGAAAAGAGAACCCTTGCCCGCGTATTGATGTCGGAGCTCAGGATCGCGACGGCCAAAAGGTGTTTTTTGTCCGCGATAACGGCATCGGTATAGAAAAAAGGTATTTTGACAAGATTTTTCAGGTATTCCAAAGATTACCAGCAGCAAAAAAGCACGGAGAAGGAACAGGCGTTGGTCTGGCAATAGTAAAACGGATTATTGAACTTAATGGAGGCAAAATCTGGTTGACGTCAGAGCCAGGCAAGGGAAGCACATTCTTTTTTCAATTAAACCTAAGTTGAGCAATTTTTTGCGAAGAAATGTGCCAAGATCTTGATGCAGCAAGGTTTGCGAAAAGCGTAGGCATACCAATGAATATGTTGAGACTTTTCGCAGGTCCTTGATGCGCAAGAGATTGGTGCAAGTCGAGTAAAAAATTGCTCAATTTAGGTTAAAGACAAGGAGTCTTAAAGATGGATCATGAACCTTTGAACATATTACTCGTAGAAGATGAAGAAGCTCATGCAGAGCTTACAAAACGATCAATCCGAAAGGCAGGCAATGCAAACCGGATTGACATTGTATCTGATGGAGAAGAAGCCCTCAATTATCTTTACAACAATGGGGAATATGCTGATAAAATCAAATATCCCCGTCCTGGGTTGATACTGCTCGATATCAAGCTCCCCGGTATTGATGGCATACAAGTTTTAAAAACAATTAAGGAGGACCCCAACCTCAAGCGTATGCCGGTAATCATGCTCACCACGTCCAAACGTGACGAAGATATCGCTCAATCCTATAATTACTATGCAAACAGTTATCTGACAAAACCGGTGGGATTCAAGGAATTTGAGGATAAAATACGGCAGCTTGATTATTACTGGCTGCTTATTAACGAGCCTCCCAACTCAGAAAAAAGTGTTTAGAATGAGTAAAAAATTGAAGATGGTAATCATTGAAGATGAGGAAGCTCATTTCAAACTCATGGAAAGGGCAATTGTAAAAAAATTACCGCATGCTTCAGTAAGCCATTTCAAGCATGCAGGTGCCTGCCTGGAAAAACTGGATGAGATAACCCCTGACATCATTATCACTGATTACCTCTTGCCTGGAATGAATGGAATAGAATTTTTAAAAGCTCTAAAGCTCAAAAACAACCAAATCCCGGTCATCATGATCACTGGTCAGGGAGACGAAACTATTGCCGCATACTCTATGAAACTGGGAGCATGGGATTATATAGTAAAGTCTGCTGATTTTTTTGTCCTGCTTCCAAGTGTGGTCGAACAGGTTCTGCGTGAATGGGGGCTTAAGGAATCATTACGAAAATCTGAAACACGGTTCCGTGTTCTTTCGCGACAACTTATGAGAACACAAGAAATCGAACGGCGAAGACTCTCCTGCGACCTGCACGATCATCTGGCACAAGACCTTTCCACGCTTAAAATCGGAATTGATACCCTTATTGATAATCATACAGAGACTTCCGTTAAAATGAAACAAAAGGTTGCCGAACTCTCCGATATGGCACATAAAACCATAATGGAGATACGTGAAATGGCTTATTTCCTGCGTCCGGCCGGTTTAGACAAGTTGGGGCTGGTGCAGACAGTTCTCCAATATTGTGAAGATTTTTCTGCAAAAAATAACATTAAGGTTGATTTTTTCTCGGTCGGAATAGATGAGTTAAAACTGGATTTTGATACAAAGATTGCTATTTACCGCCTGATACAGGAAAGTCTGAACAATATAAAAAAACATGCTGATGCAACCCATGCCGCCATCAGGCTGATTGCATCTTTTCCAAATATTATTCTTCGTATAGAAGATAACGGCAAGGGGTTTAATATACAAAAATATTCGGATTCAGCAATTAATGGAAAACATATGGGACTCCTGAGTATGGAAGAAAGGGTATCCTCTCTTGCTGGTAAAATGAAAATCGAATCCAGTATCAGGCAAGGCACAAAAATTTTAATTGAAATTCCTATGGAAACAAACAGTGACTAAAAAGAAAACCGTCTTGATAGTTGATGATCATCCCCTTTTCAGGGAAGGCATTAAGTCTCTTATAGGGCACCATGCCGGATTCGAAGTGGTTGGAGAAGCGGAAAACGGAAAACAAGGAATAAAGAAGGCCAAAAAACTCAGGCCTGATTTAGTTATAATGGATCTGTCTTTACCTGATCAAAGCGGTATTGATGTTACTCGCAGGATACGAGGCATGTTGCCTGAGACACGCATCATGATACTTAGCATGCATTCCAAAATAGATTATATAACCAAAGCATTTCAAGCCGGAGCTTGCGGATATGTTGTTAAAGAATCAGCCGCAGAAAGGCTTGTCGAGTGTCTTAGGTCTATATCAAAAGGTGATTATTTCCTGGATACCTCTCTTTCCCATAAGGTGGTTAAAAACCTTATGGAATCAGGTGAAAAAGAAGCAAAGATAACAGATGCCGGTTATAAAACTCTCACTCCTCGTGAGCAACAGATCACGCGTCTGCTGGCAGAAGGACTTTCCAGTAAAGATATTGCCGATCAACTTTTCATAAGTCCTAAAACCGTTGAAAACCACAGATCGAACATAATGAATAAGCTTGACCTTCACAGCACAATGGAACTGGTTCGTTTTGCTGCAAAGCTTGGCATTATTGATGTAGATCTGTGGAAGGGGTAATATATTTCTATTCACCTGTTCCAGGATAAATTCCTATTCTCCTGTGGATTTTTCCTATAAAAATAAACATCTTCATCTATTTACAATTCAAATAATTTAAGATATTTTTTATATGGATCCTGGATTTCGGATATCCCCTGTCACCTGAGTAGTTAGCGCCTGAACGGAAACTATCCAAAGTTGTCATTTCGAGCACATTCGTTTTTTCTCGTTCCCATGCTCCAGCGTGGGAATGCATAAGAAAGGAAGATCGCCATGATAAAACAACTTTCCTTTACCAGGTACAAACATAAAATCCTTACAAACTTCAGACAGATGATCAGCAAGGCAGAATCTACCGAAAAGGGCCTTGATTTCCCATGAATAATTCAGACCGGATCATACAGAATCCTGCGCCGGGAACACGCGTTCTTCTATTTCGGGGCGATACAAAGATATTTACCCTTTCGCTGCCTCGTGAAGAAAATGGGAGCGCTTGGCTTCGTACCAACATCGGACATGCCGGAATCGCTCGGCAGGAAATAATCAGGGAGGTGCTCAATGATGAACCTCCGCTGGGACGGGACTGGTTCGACATTCCCATGTCCCGTGTTGACGACCTGCGCTTTCAGGTCACCCTCCCTCTTTGTGAAACAGGGCATTTTGAAGCCAAGTGCTTTTTTTTGAAAAAAGGTGAAGTTGACCCGATATGGCCGGATGGACCTAACACTGCTATAAACGTTGAGCCGGCAGACACCTGTTGTTCGAACATAATCTACAATGCGTTCGTGCGGCAGTTCAGCCCGTATAAGGGCGGCGGCGGCGGTCTTCCCGGTCCGGCCGAAGAAGGCTGGATCAAAGCCCTTGACAGGTCCGGTTATGCTGTGATCCCGCCATCCGGGACATTTCGGGAACTGCTCAGAGAACTTGATTTTATTGTGGGAGAGCTGGGGTGCAGAATTCTCCAGTTGCTCCCTGTCCATCCCACACCAACTACTTACGCCCGCATGGGGCGGTTTGGAAGTCCATATGCGGCATTAAGTTTTACATCCGTTGATCCGGCGCTGGCGGAATTTGACCCGCGGGCAACTCCTCTGGAACAGTTCATCGAGCTGGTAGATGCAATCCATGAACGGAATGCCAGAGTTTTTATCGATATTGCCATTAACCATACGGGATGGGCTGCCGGCCTCCACGAGACCCACCCGGAATGGCTTGTCCGGGACAAGGACGGAGGTATTAAGGTTCCCGGAGCATGGGGAGTAATCTGGGCAGATCTGACAGATCTCGATTTTACCCATAAAGGCCTGTGGCAATATATGGCAGATGTCTTTCTTACATGGTGTCGACGAGAGGTAGATGGTTTTCGCTGCGATGCAGGATACATGATTCCTGTCCCTGTCTGGAAATATATTGTTGCCAGGGTCCGGGACCAGTATCCTGATACGGTTTTTCTCATCGAAGGGCTTGGCGGAAAAATTTCCGTAACCAGAGAGATTCTGAACAAGGCTAATTTTGACTGGGCTTACTCGGAGCTCTTTCAAAATTATGACCGCAGCCAGATTGAAAGCTATCTTCCGGGAGCTGTCGAAGTCTCTCAAAGTGAAGGGATCATGGTCCATTTTGCGGAAACCCATGACAATAATCGCCTGGCTGCCCGCTCAAAGACCTTTGCCAGGATGCGCACTGCCCTGTGTGCCCTTTGTTGCAGCAATGGAGCTTTTGGTTTTGCCAATGGAGTGGAATGGTACGCAACGGAAAAAATCAACGTTCACGAAGCCCCTTCCCTTAACTGGGGGTCGGCAAACAACCAGGTCAATCACATACGCCGGCTCAACACCCTGCTCAAGCTCCACCCTGCTTTTCATGACCAGACCGAGCTGAAACCGGTGCAGCAGGGCGGGGAAAATTACATTGTCCTGTTGCGGCACCATATACCTTCCGGAAAAAAGCTTCTGGTTGTGGTGAACCTTGATGATGAGAACCAGACCAGCGCTGCATGGAATCCGGAACAGGTGGGCATGGGAGGACCGGTGTTTACGGATCTCCTTACGGAAGAGGATGTAGTTGTCACCAGGTCCGAAAGGCAACAGACTTATCTTCTTGATCCAGGCCAGGTTCTCTGCCTTACATCCGACCAGAGTGATATCGACCTGATTCAAAGCCACGCCCGTCGAAACTTCATGGTTTTGGATCGAATTAAAAAACAGCGCTTGCGCGCCAAGGCCCTCGATGTGTTCCGGTATTACAATGACCGGGATCTGGAAAAGTTTGATCCGGATTCTGCCGAGCGGCAACTGGCTGAAGATCCTGTTGAGTATTGTCGCAGGCTCAATCCCTTCAGCCGGGAGCCACGCGTAATAACCTGGCAATGGCCCCGTGACTTGAAGCGTGAAGTAATGGTGCCTCCCGGTCATTTTTTACTTGTGCGCGCCGGCAACTCGTTCCGCTCCAAAATTATGAACAAAGACAGGGTCATGGCATATGAAGAAAGCCTGCCCTGCATTGACGGGTCATTTTTTGCACTTTTTTCTCCGCTTCCTGCTCCGGCAGCACATTGCTCTCATACCCTGAAATTGTCGGTTTATACACCAGGAGACTGTAAACACGTTGATGCGCCTCTTTTTTTTCTGTCAGGTGCAGAAGATGCAAAAGTGAAAAGGATTTTTCACCGATCGGAATTGTTGCACCGGCCCCTCTCGCTGCTTGGAACAAACAGCCGTGGAGGTATGCTGCGTACCAACGTTTTGTGGGAAAAATTAGGCAGCCGCTATGATGCCCTGCTTGCCGCAAATTTGAATCCGGAATTTCCCGAAGAAAGACGGATTATGTTTACACGATGCCGGGCGTGGCTCGTGTTTCAGGGCTACTCTCAGGAGATCTGCTTTGACTGCTTTGATTCTTTTTGCTATGATTACAATTCCCGCGGATTCTGGCTATATCATATCCCTGCCGGACAGGGTGAACATGTCTCGCTCAGCATAGGAATCGAGATGGTAGATGGAGAGAATGCCGTTCGCATGGTCTTTTTTCGCGACAGGGCCAAAGGTCGGAACCGGATGCTGGCCGACTGCCGGCAGGTTCAGCTCATTCTCCGGCCCGATATTGAAGATCGCATTTTTCACGAAACCACAAAAGCGTACCTGGGGCCTGAACATTTATGGCCGGAATTCGTGACAGCGCATCCTCATGGTTTTATCTTTTCACCGGTACCGGAACGTCAACTCCGTATCCGGATTTCAAAGGGCTCCTTTGCGTGGCAGCCTGAATGGCATTACATGGTACACCATTCCATGGAGGCTGAACGAGGCCTTGATCCTGATTCGGATCTCTTCAGCCCCGGTTATTTTTCCTGTGTTTTAACAGGGGGGCAGACTATGGAATTGACAGCCAGCGTCACTGGCTCGCAGGAACAAAAGCCCTTACAGTCTAGTTCTCTGAATAGTTCTTTGGGCCGGTATATGAAATCTTTTGCTTTTGAGGACAAAGCATCGTATAAACTTGATGAAGCCCTTAAACAGGCACTTGATCACTATGTGGTGAAAAGAGGAGCCTTAAATACGGTAATTGCCGGATATCCTTGGTTTCTCGATTGGGGACGGGATGCGCTGATCTTTGCGCGCGGTTTGATTGCAGCAGGTAGGAGAGAAGAAGCGCAGACTATCCTGAAACAGTTCGGGCAATTTGAAATTGACGGAACTTTACCGAATATGATACTGGGCAATAACCCTGAAAATCGTGACACATCCGATGCGCCACTCTGGTTTTTCGCAGCATGTTCCGATCTGGTCGAAGCCGAAGCAGGCAAAGATTTTCTGGACGAAAAATGCGGCAGCCGGACAGTGCGAGAAGTTCTCCTTTCTATTGGACATTCCATGATTGCAGGTACTCCTAATGGTATCCGGATGGATCTGGAATCTGGCCTGATTTTCAGTCCGCTCCATTTTACCTGGATGGATACCAATCATCCTGCATGTACTCCACGCGAAGGGTATCCTGTTGAAATCCAGGCTCTCTGGTTCTTTGCTCTTTCTTTTTTAGCGCGCATCGATCATAAAGAGACCGGAAACGACTGGAAAAATATGGCTGGCCGGGTTCAATCGTCGATTCTTGACCTCTTTTTGATCGAAGAAGAGGGATACCTGTCGGACTGTCTCCACGCTGGTCCAGGCAAACAAGCCAGGCTGGCCGAGCCGGATGATGCTCTGCGGCCGAACCAGCTTTTGGCAATCACGCTGGGAGCTGTCACCGACACGACAGTCTGCCGCAATATCCTGGCAGCCTGCGAAGAGCTTCTGATTCCCGGCGCCATCAGGAGTCTTGCAGATCGGCCTGTTTGCCGTCCGCTAACGATCATACATAATGAAAGAAAGATCAACGATCCGCACCATCCTTATCAAGGGAAATATTTGGGAGACGAAGACACGAAACGAAAGCCGGCATACCACAACGGCACTGCCTGGACCTGGCTTTTTCCCACATTTTGCGAGGCATGGGTCAAGACATATGGAGAGAACGGAAAAGAAACCGCTATGGCATGGCTCAGCAGCAGTACCAGGCTTATGAATCAGGGATGTGCTGGCCATGTGCCGGAGATTCTGGATGGGGATTTTCCTCACAAGCAAAGGGGATGTGACGCGCAGGCCTGGGGAGCAAGCGAACTTCTGCGGGTCTGGTTAAAATTCAAAAATTGAGATAAAGGAGGAGTTATTATGAGCATCAAGAAACAATATCTTAAAAGCAAACCTGTATGCAAAGTTACTTTCAGGCTGCCTGAAGATGCGGCCGGATCCGCCGGATCAGCCAATATTGTCGGCGAGTTTAACGACTGGAATATTTATGCTACTCCAATGAAAAGACTGAAAAACGGGTCATTTACTGTAACCATTGATCTTGAACCGAACAGAGAATATCAGTTTCGTTATCTGCTGGATGATGAAACCTGGGAAAATGATGGAGAAGCTGACAAGTATGTATCACATCCATACGGGGATGGTGAAAATTCCGTAGTTATTCTTTAAAATTAAAAAGGATATGAAATAATGGACCATTTGCAAACATTTCAGGTAGTCCCAAACATCCCTGAGCAGCTCTCTTTTCTCGAAGCGCTCTCCCGAAACCTATGGTGGTCATGGAAACAGGATGCCATTGAGCTCTTCCGCCGGATCGATCCGAGGCTCTGGGAGGAGTCGGAACGAAATCCCATTGTTTTTTTAACGCGCATTTCTCAAACCCGCTTTGAGGAACTGGCAAGGGATGACAGTTTTCTTGCACACCAGGAGCGTGTAAAAGAGCGTTTTGAAAAACGGGCTTGTGCTACAGCGGACTGGTCTGAATGTTTATCAGGAAAACAGGGGGTAGTTGCCTATTTTTCCATGGAGTTCGGAATTCATGAGAGCCTTCCTTTATTTGCCGGGGGACTTGGCATCCTTGCCGGTGACCATCTGAAAGCCTCGTCCAACATGGCTCTTCCTCTGGTAGGAGTAGGCCTTCTCTATCGACAGGGCTACTTTCGCCAGTTTCTTGATCAGGATGGATGGCAGCAGGAGGAGTATCCGGAAATCGATCTTTATAATCTTCCTATAGAAAGGGCCAGGGATCATTCAGGAAACGAGATACATATTTCTGTGACAGGGCCGGATGGTGAAATCCATGCGGTTGTCTGGATGATCAGGATCGGCTGTACTCCTCTTTATCTGCTCGACACCAATCTGGCTGAAAATTCCAGCAAAATCCGGGAGATCACCTCCAGGCTGTATGCCGGCGCTCCTGAGATGCGGCTGGCTCAGGAGGTGCTGCTTGGAATCGGTGGAATCCGCGCCCTTGCGGCTATAGGGATCAATACGGAGATGTGCCATATGAACGAAGGGCATTCCGCTTTTTCCAGCCTGGAACGGATCGCTCAAATCATGTCGAAGTATAACATAGATCTAAAGACAGCTCTTGAGATCATTCCAAGGGCCACTCTCTTTACCACACACACACCAGTGGTCGCCGGTTACGATAGGTTTCCTGCTGATCTCGTTAAACCGTATCTTCGCCCCTTGCGGAAACGCCTGGGGGCTACAGAGGATGAAATTTTATCCTGGGGGCAACCACCAATGGAGCCTGATCCGAACGGCCCTCTTTCCATGTTTGTTCTGGGGCTTCGTATGTCCCAGTATTGCAACGGGGTCAGCCGGCTGCACGGAAAAGTTGCACGAAGGATGTGGTCGCATATCTGGCCAAAGAGACCCGAAGATGCGACTCCCATTTCCCATATCACAAACGGAGTGCATCTCCAGTCGTTTCTTTCAAGTGAACATACCATACTCTTCGAACGTTACCTCGGGCCTGACTGGTTCATGAGTTTGCGAACGTCACATAATATCAAACGGATTGACAAAATGTATGGTGAAGGGCTCTGGCGAGCCCACGAAATGAACCGTTCCCGCCTCATCGGCGCCTGTCGCAAACAGATGATAAAGCAGTACAGACGGCGAAATGCTCCCAAACCGGTTATGGAAGAGGTAGAATCGGTGCTGGATCATGACATATTGACCATTGTTTTTGCCCGCCGCTTTACTACCTACAAGCGCGCCAACCTCCTGCTGAATGATCCGGAACGATTCGAAGCGATCCTTAATTCCAAGACACATCCGGTGCAGTTTATCTTTGCAGGAAAAGCTCATCCCAAAGACCATGAGGGAAAGGAACTGATCCAGCGGCTTATTGGGTTTTCCCAAAGACCGAGCGTGCGCCACAGAGTCGTCTTTCTCGAAAACTATGATATGCATATTGCGCGACACCTGGTGCAGGGGGCGGATGTATGGCTCAACACCCCAAGACGTCCTTTTGAAGCATGCGGCACGTCCGGCATGAAGGCCGCTATAAATGGCGTTCTCAACGTGAGCATCCTCGACGGGTGGTGGGATGAGGCATACTCCGAGGATCGTGGGTGGCGCATCGGCAACGGTGAAGAGTATGCGGATCCGGAGTATCAGGACTCTGTGGAAAGCCAGGCTCTTTATAATATACTGGAAAATGATGTGATCCCCTGTTTTTATGAAAGAAAGAACGGAGGCTATCCTGGCAGGTGGGTTAAGATGATGAAAGAGTCGATGAAGATGGCTATGCTGGATTTTTGCAGCCTTCGGATGGTAAGCGAATACAATGAACGTTTTTATATTCCAGCGGCAAAACGGTTAAAGTCCCTGCTTGAAAACGATGCCAGAGAAGCTAGAAATCTGGCTGTCCAGCGCGAACGGCTCAGCGCTAACTGGGATAGCATCCGGATTGAGCCTCCTGTGAGAGAGAAAGACGGTCCCTTTCGAGCCGGAGAGGCCTTTCGGGTGAATGCTATCGTACATCTCGGAAAACTTAGTCCGGAAGAGGTGGAAGTTCAGCTCTTTTACGGAAAGCTGAAAGCTATAGACAAATTGTCTGAGAGCCATACGGAAAAGATGACTATAAAGGAAGAGCCTGGAAATGGAAAGTACCTTTACACTTGCGCCATAACCTGCAATGCTTCAGGTAGGTATGGTTTCACGGCCCGGGTAACAGCGAGCGGAGATGACAGAATCAGATTTACTCCAGGACTCATTACCTGGGCGCCGTAAAACAAAGGATTTAGGAATATAAGTATGACAACCCCGTCGAAGACCCCTCGTATTCTTATTGTGACCCCTGAAGTCACATATCTGCCAAATGGAATGGGTAATATCGCCAATCTTCTTTCCGCAAAGGCAGGAGGGCTTGCCGATGTTTCAGCGGCGCTGATCAGCGCTCTGTTCGAGCAGGGGGCCGACGTTCACGTAGCTCTTCCGGATTACCGTAACATATTCAGCAGAGGCGCTCCGGCGCACCTTCCTCCCTTCATCATAAGGGAGCTGAACACCATCAGGAGCAGAATGCCTGACGAAAGGTTACACCTTGCCGAAGACAGAGCCTTTTTCTATATGGACCATATTTACTCCGATTATGGAAGAGAAAACATTAAGATCGCCCTTGCTTTTCAGCGGGAGGTTATCAACAACATCGTCCCGCATGTGTGGCCGGATCTTATCCATTGCAACGATTGGATGACCGGCCTGATTCCGGCAATGGCAAGACAGTTGGGCATTCCCTGTCTTTTCACTGTCCACAACATTCATACCGTGAAAAGCTCCATGTCTCACATCGAATACGAAGGTATTGATGCCGCATCATTCTGGCGACATCTTTTTTTCGAGCACTTTCCATCCTCCTATGAGCAAATCAGAGAGTCAGACCCAGTGGATTTCCTTGCAAGCGGGATATTTGCCGCCCACTTTGTCAATACGGTAAGTCCAACCTTCTTGACAGAAATAGTTGAAAACCGGCACGATTTTGTGGAGAGACCCGTACAACAGGAACTGGCCAACAAATGGAATGCCGGATGTGCTGTCGGAATACTTAACGCTCCTGATCCCTCTTTCAATCCAGCTTCTGACAAGGCTCTGGTTCGCCGGTACAGCGCAAAAGATCATGTTGAAGGAAAACTGGAGAACAAGCAACTTCTCCAGAAAAGATTAGGGCTTATTCAGGATGCAAGTGCGCCGGTCTTCTTCTGGCCTTCCCGTCTTGATACGATTCAAAAGGGATGTCAGTTGTTAGCCGAAATCCTCTATGATGTTGTTTCCAGCTACTGGGAGCGGAATCTGGAGATCATATTTGTGGCTAATGGAAGTTTTCAAGAGCATTTCAAACAGATAACGCAGTTCCATAAGTTATACAACCGTGTGGCAATATGCGACTTCGACGAACAAATAGCCCGTCTGGCCTTTGCTGCTTCAGATTTTATATTGATGCCTTCACGTTTTGAACCGTGCGGTCTTCCCCAAATGACAGGTCCAATCTACGGGTCACTTCCTGTGGCTCACGATACAGGAGGGATACATGATACGATCATTCAGATGGATGTAGAAAAAAATATGGGCAACGGCTTCCTTTTTAAGACTTTTGGTTCAAACGGTCTGCTCTGGACCATCAAAGAGGCCATGCGTTTTTATGATCTGCCTCAAAAAGTAAAGAAGCAGCAGATTGAGCGTATAATAACACAGAGCGCTGCCACCTTCAATCATGCTGTTACAGCGCGCAGGTATATTGATCTTTACGAAAAGATGTTAAAGCGTCCGTTGGTTTAGTCGAGTGGTTGAGTGGGAAAAATCAAGGACGTAGCCGTCAAGCTAAAAGGCTATGAACATCGAACATCCAACATCGAATTTTGAATAAGGTATTCTGCCAATTTATAAACTGGCGGAGCGAAGCGATTTCATCATTCGATGTTCAACGTTCGATGTTGGATGTTCGATGTTCAAAAAACGCTTTACTCTGCCGTTCAATATTCTCGCCGGAACGGTAAAACCTTTTAGGATCGCTCGGGCATAGCCCGAGGTTTAATTAAAAGCAATTATCGAAATGTAAGAACTTTAGACATTAACATTAGGTACTTTAGGCGCTTCAACCTGGAGGATATTAAACAGCGTGACAATTGACAATAAATCCGTCTTTAGCGGAACAGATGATCTATTGCAGAGTCTTCTGGAGAGCGATCCATTTCTGCGGCCGTATGAGGAAGCCCTTAAGCGGCGGATAGTAAATATCCACGAGATGGAAAAGAGGCTTACTCAGGGAAAAACAAGCCTGGCTGAGTTTGCCGCAGGCCATGAATACTTTGGACTGCATTTCTTCGATGGTGAGTGGATCTTTCGGGAATGGGCACCCAATGCCGACGCAGTCTATCTGATCGGAGATATGACAGGATGGCTGAAAAAAGAGGCGTTTGCCCTGGATCGGATCAAAAGAGATGGTGTATGGGAAATCCGTATGCCTGAAGGGACGTTGAAGCATGGAGATCTCTACCGGCTTTGTATTCATTGGCATGGCGGGGAAGGTGATCGTATTCCGGCATATGCGCGACGCGTGGTGCAGGATCCTGAAACATTGATTTTTAATGCCCAGGTCTGGTTTCCTTCTTCCACTTATAATTGGCAATGCAATGATTTTCGGTGTCCATCCGGCGCTCTCTTCATATATGAAGTACACGTCGGCATGGCCCAGGAAGAGGAGAAAATCGGTTCATACCGTGAATTTACCAGGCATATCCTCCCGCGGATCATTGATAGTGGTTATAATGTACTGCAACTAATGGCAATCCCTGAGCATCCCTACTATGGGTCTTTTGGTTACCATATATCGAGCTTTTTTGCTGCTTCCTCAAGGTTTGGAACACCGGAGGAGTTGAAAAAGCTGATCGACACAGCCCACGCAGCCGGCCTTGCGGTGATAATGGACATAGTCCATTCCCATGCTGTATCCAATGAAGTGGAAGGTCTCAGCCGCTTTGACGGCACTTACTATCAATATTTTCATGAAGGTCCCCGCGGGTTTCACGAAGCCTGGGATTCCAGATGCTTTGATTACAGCAAATACCAGGTCATTCATTTTCTTCTTTCAAACTGCCGTTTCTGGCTCGATGAATACCGTTTTGACGGCTTTCGCTTTGACGGAATTACCAGCATGCTCTACCGGAATCACGGCCTGGGAAAGGCCTTTACTTCTTATAAACAGTATTTTGACGACAATGTGGATGAAGACGCTCTCACGTATCTGGCCCTTGCCAACAGACTCATCCATGAAGTGCGCCCCGATGCTATTGCCATCGCCGAAGACATCAGCGGAATGCCGGGGCTGGCCATGCCGTTATCTGAGGGCGGAATCGGTTTTGACTACCGGTTTGCAATGGGTGTTCCTGACTACTGGATCCGGCTGATTAAGCATCTGCCGGATGAAGAATGGCATATTGGGTATCTGTGGCACGAACTGACAAACCGGAGAAAAGACGAAAAAACTATCAGTTACTCTGAATCGCATGATCAGGCCCTTGTGGGAGACAAGACTCTCATCTTCCGGCTCATTGGTTCAGACATGTTCAGTCACATGCGCGTATCTGATGAAAATATCATGGTTGACAGAGGCATAGCCCTGCACAAGCTTATCAGGTTAATCACTCTGACCACTGCCGGCAGCGGCTATCTCAACTTTATGGGTAATGAATTCGGACATCCGGAATGGATTGATTTTCCACGTGAAGGGAATGCATGGTCATACCGTTATGCACGACGTCAGTGGCACCTTGTTGATGATCCTGACCTGAAGTATCATTTTATTGCGCATTTCGACCGTGACATGATTGCATTGGCCAAATGTTTCCGGATTCTTGAGTTTTCCGGACCGCATCTTTTGTTTGAACATTTAAAGGATAAGGTTATTGCATTCGAACGGGGCGGTCTTTTATTTGTGTTCAACTTTCATCCAACACGTTCTTACGACAACTATTCTTTTGAAGTATTGCCGGGAAAATACCGGATGATCTTTGAAAGCGATGCTTCCGAATACGGAGGACATGGCCGGTTGCTTGCTGATCAATATCATCTGACATTGCCTGATATATCTCGCAGCAAGGAAAGGCATTTGCTCAGCCTCTATCTTCCCACCCGCACGGCTATAGTCCTGTATTTTTCCCCACCTGTTCCAGGATGAATTCCTGTTCTCCTGTGGATTTTTCCCATTAAAATGAACCCCTTCCTCTATTTACAATTCAAATAATTTAAGAGATATTTTTATAAAAATTATTTGTAACTGTTCACGGCTTACCAAAAAAATAATATTTAAAAGCGCTAAAATGTTACAATTACTTTAATAGTCATCTAATAGTCATCATAGTTATTTCTCATCTGGATTCCAGGTTGAGGATGAAGAAAGGAGGATGCATCATGGCAAGAAATCGTAAGATATTTGTTCACAAAAACAGCGAAAATATACACATGAAACTATCCGGCGATTTCGATGGAAGCTTAGCATCTGAATTGCTCAACCTCCTGAAAAAAAATTGTAATGCCTCTTCAAAAATCTTCATCCATACCGGCTGTTTGAAGACAGTACACTCTTTTGGCCGAGAAGTATTTCATAAAAATTGTAATGCTATAAACGGCCAATCTGCACAATTATTATTTACAGGAAAATATGCTTCACAACTGATACCATGAAAAAAAACTTATTGCATATTAAATCATACTGATATTTTCCAACACAGGCATAACAGATTCATAAAAATTAGATTCCAAATAACTTATAGGTGTTCTCAATGAATGCTCCTCTTCCTTTAATTGGTATTAGTCAAACAACAGGAAGTATAATGAAACTGATTAGGCACGTTGCCGATACAGGATTAAATATTGTAATATCCGGGGAAAGCGGTGTCGGCAAAGAACTTGTGGCACAAAATCTCTATTTTAGTTCTCCAAGAAAAGGAAGACCTTTCATAAAGGTCAATTGTGCAGCATTGCCTGAGGGATTGCTTGAAAGCGAACTCTTTGGATATGAACGGAGCGCTTTTACAGGAGCTGAGCAAAGAAAAAGAGGCAAATTCAAGCTGGCCCATGAGAGCGTATTATTTTTAGACGAAATTGGCGATCCGTCTCTTTCTTTTCAATCCAAACTTTTTCATGTTCTTCAAAGTGGTGAGTTTTCTCCTCTTGGATCGGAAAAAGAGATAAAAACCAATGCCTGGATTATAGCGGCAACAAATCATAATCTAGAACAAGATTTTAAAAATGGCAAGTTCGGAGAGGATTTATACTATAGGCTAAACATAATAAAACTTTATATCACTCCTCTTCGCAACAGACCTGAAGACATTCCTCACTTAATTGAATATTACCTTCAAAAATATTCTGACTGTTTTAATACCAAGCAGCTTTTAAAACCAAGTAAAGGAGTTATGAATAAGTTGTTAGCGTACCATTGGCCAGGCAATATAAGGGAGCTTCAGAATGTGCTTAAAAGAGTAATTGTATTAAAAGACTGGGAAGAGCTTATTAATGAGCTTTTCATAAGTGACACCTCCCCGAGCAAATCAACTTTATCTTATATGAGATCGAGGCAATAAAATGATGCAACAACTATCAATAAATAAAAAAGAAAAAACACTTCTATCTTATGGTTATGAAAATTATATTAATTATTGTCTGCAGGTTGCAAAAGATAAGCTTTCAGGTGTTGTCTCCAACATTGAAGATTATGAAACAAACATTAATAAATATGAAAACATGGATTTTTTGCAGGAACCAAGGAACATATGCCTGCTGGATAAAAAATGCCTGACAAAAATAGATATTACAAGAGCCTGGAAATGTATTCTTGACGGAAAATTATTTTCAGAACATGCTGCGGCCGGCGAGGCAACACGGCTTGGAATAGGCACTAAATACCTGATTAATATTGCCGAGGATTTGTCATTAAAGAAAATTTCAGAAATTATGAGCAGGGAAAGAGGTTTTGTTGTTAAGCCTGAGGAGGTTTTAGAAAAAGCAGGATGCCGTCCGGAGAAATTATTACCTTTGTCCCTTGGTTCAAGACATATGCTGCAGTTCTCATATGATATCCATGAACTTGCAAAAAAGCATGGTTATAATCCACAAAAGGTTCTTTCAAGGCAGCATATGCTTGTTGTACTTAATGAAGCCACTGCAAATAAGATTATCGGGGAATTTATTAACAACAGGTTTTTTGGTTTCAACAATGAAAATGTATTATTTATGGTTCAGAAGGCATACCATGGAATAAACCTGGTTAATGGCAAATATGTTTATAATAAAAATACACCAAAACGCCTCCATAACCACGGTCAAATGGCTATGCAGCAAACCATGGATAATCAGATCTTCAACATTGATAATAAGGGCAACAGAACCTTTCTTAAGAGCGATGAATTTGGGGAAATCCTGAAAGAAATGGATGACAAGATTTCCTATAATATTGAAGACTTGGGCTATCTTACGGCCTCAATAGATTATGAAGGTCTGGCATTAGCATTAAAAAAGGCTGAACATGGCTATAGAATGCTAATGGAAATTGTCGCCAATGATTCGGAAAACCCTCAAAAGGGCGGAATGGCGGCTTTTGATGCCTTGCTTGGGGAAAATGTGATGATTGAAAGTTTTCAACTCAAGGGAATAGAAAATCATGAAATAAAATACCTTAACAAGAATTTTAACCATTATCCAAAACCATATGATTCATGGTTAGTCTTAAAAAAACACGGACTAAACATGCCAATAGCTATTAAGGATGGCGCTATCTATTTTCAGCCCGTTCAGGGTGACATTAACTTTCTTGTAAAAACCGAATTTTTCAAAAGAAAAGTATTAAAACCGATAAAATCATGGAAATCTCCTGAAACAACACCCCTGGCGATTAAATATATGCACATACAGGATCGACAGAAAGGCTTTAAGGAATATGCTGAATCTATTATAGGATCAAAGCGTTATAATTATGGCTGATAAAAACGACACAGATATCCATAAAAACCCCATAAAAACAGCTAAGACATCAATTAGCTATAAGGATAAGAAAAATAACAACTACCTGGATATCAACGAACTTGTTAGAAGTATTCAGCGTGCCGAAAATAACGTTGATTGTTTCCGCAAGGGACATAATGATTGTGATCAATTTAATTGTGCATGGAGAGAGTATTGTCTGGATGGCAATCGAATCCCCAAAGAAAAAATGAAGACAAAAAAAGGAGGGTAACATGAAGGAATTTAAAAAGATTTTATTCCCCGTCGATCTGTCTGAATCTTCACCAAAACTGGCACCTTATGTACTGACAATGGCGGAAAAATTCGGATCAGAGATTTGCCTTTTATTTGTAGGTCGTGTTCTTGGCCATTTCACAAGTATTTATGTTCCTCACCCTTCAATCGACAGGTTTGAAAATGAAGTTATTGAAGGAGCAAAAAAGCGGCTTCAGGAATTCAAGGAAGAACATTTTCAGGCTTTCCCTGACACAAAAGCCGTAGTGTTATCCGGTGACATTGCAGAAGAAATTCTAAATTATATCAAATCTGAAGGAGTTGATTTAGTAATTCTGGGTACTCATGGCAGGAAAGGGTTGGAGAAAGTTGTTTTCGGCTCAGTTGCTGAACGTGTTGCTAAAGGATCTGCAGCACCTGTGCTTCTTTTGAATCCTCATAAAATATAATCAGAAATTTACAAACTCATTTTTATGTAACATTAACCGGCTGCGGGTGAGCTTCAGGTGTAATCGAATTCAAAACAGGAAACTGTTTGTATTATACCTGAAGCAAATGATAATCTTTATATTTTGCCTGGTAGTAATATCCTGCTATATTATCGGCGTGGTCCCCTATTCTCTCTAAATTTCTCAGGGTTTCCACATAGATATAGTTGTGAACTGAGTCCTGTGTTTCTTGTTTTGTTTCTTTCAGGTATTGTTCCCTTGTCTGTTTTTCCTTGTAGTCAAGTTCATTTTCCAGCTTAAATGTCATTTCACAATTGCTTTTGCTGGGCTTTTTCAGCGTTTCTACAGCATGCATGAATGTTTTTCTTGTTAGCATAAATACTTCTCTCAGCCTCTGTTCCTGTTTCTCTGTAAATTTGACTTTTTGCTTTGCAAATCCAGCAATATTTACACACTGATCCGCTACCCTTTCTATATCAATTGTTGCATCAAGCAGGTTTTGTTTAATTTTTTCAGCTTTAATATCAAGCTGATGTTTCTTTATATTTTGAAGGTAATCAAGGCACCTTATTGTTAACTCGTCCACTATTTCTTCCCGCTTGAATACTTGATCCGCACTCTCATCTTTTTGTTCAAAGAATGCTTTTGTTGAATGATTTATCATGCTCATTGTTATGTCTGCCAATGTGTTTACCTTGTTTTTAACGTGTTCTATCGCAAAATATGGCAAGTTAAGCAGTCGATTTTCGAATATCATTGTTTCGGGCTTCTGTGTCTTCGTATCCTCCGGAATTATTATTGTAATGAGTTTTTTGAACGGTTTCAATATTATTAGTATTATAAGCGATCCTGCGACATTGAATATTGTATGTGCATTTGCTATTTGCCTTGCCAGACTTGTCGAAGTTTGCAAAACCACGTCAGTAAACTGGGAAATAAATGGATAAAAAATCATTATACTAATTATATTTATCATTACCTGCGATAAAGCAGTCCTCTTTGTTGCAGGTGATGTTGAAATAGCTGCAATGAGCTCAAGGGCACATGTCCCGAGATTAGCTCCAAATATTAAGGCTATTGCTGATTTCAGGTTGATTGCGCCGTCAATTCCCATTGCTATTATCAGGCATGTCGTTGCAGAACTGGATTGTATAATTGCTGTAAATACCGCTCCCCATATTATTCCAAGTATCGGTATGTTCCCGAATGTTTTTAAAGTATTAATGAATTCAGGTATGTCTTTTAGCGGTTTTACTCCTTCAATCATTAAGTGCATTGCCAAAAATATTAACCCAAAGCTGAAAACCACCTCGCCTGTTCTTTTTAGCTTTGTATTTTTTGTAAAATAACGCAGAAAAAACCCCACAGCCATTATTGGCAGAAATAAATTTCCGACCTTAACAGCTACTATCTGCGCTGTTATAGTTGTTCCTATCTCGCTTCCGAGCATTACGTTCAGAGCATTGTCGAATCTTAATATCCCGCTGTTTACAAGGCCTAACAGAGTTATTACTGTAATGCTTGAAGATTGAACGGTAAATGTTGTCAGGGTTCCAGCTATCATCCCTTTTACAGGATTGTCCGTTAATTTGTTTATCATTCTGTAAAGAATAGAACTGGCACTCTTTTTAAGCGAATTGCTGAGCTGCTTTATTGCATATAAAAACAGCGCAAGCCCTCCAAATATTGAGAACACTATGTTGAGCAATCCTAATTCCGTCAATTTATTCAACCACCCAGACCGTACAGTTCCGCGCATAGTTAACGATCTTGCTGGAGACACTGCCAAAGAGGAATTCCTCGCTTCGTGAAAGCCCTTGTCTTCCAACGACTACGGTGCTGTATTCTGTCTCATCTCTTTCTTCCAGAATACATTGTGCCATGGATGGACAGTAGCGCAAGGTAGAGCGAACCGAAACCGCGCTCCGATCAAAACCTCGCTGTATTAATATCTGACGATAGTCTTCAAGCATTTTATCAACTTTCTTTTTATACTGGCTGAGCCATTTCTCCTTTTCATCTGTTGTAGGAAAGTAATCTTCTTCCGGTTCATTAATTACATGCAGGATAGTAACACTGAAGCCCTCTGCGCCTTCCAGAAGTTGAGCCACATATAAAACCGCACGACGGGCATTCTCTGACTCATCAACTGCAATAAGAATGTTCTTATTAAAAACAAGCTCTTTATTCATGCTTTTTCCTCCTTGCAAGTTTTTGGCAATGTATTATTAATTGAGCACGTAAACTCTTCTAAATCCTCCAGCAACTGCTTGGTATCATCATAGAACCAGTTGGCGCCACTTGAAAAATGCATGAGCACCCTGTTAAGGGTTTTAGGTATATAGGGATAAACCTTTTTTAAATTTGCCACACGATTGTGAAAAACAATATTAACATCATCATCTGTCAGTAAACTTAAAGCAGGATGGTTTTGTTTCTTAAGGTCAGTCATCATTACGTCGCCCATTCCTGTCAGAAATATCAAAATATTACCCAGACCAAAGAGATCATAACCATATATATTCTCTCTCTGGCGGTAATTATAGTCAAAATCTATCCAGCGAAAATCTACGCTGTGCCTGTCAATTAAAATATGATCTCTACGAATATCACCGTGTTTCTCACCATTTTCATGTAGAAATTTAATAGCCTTAATACACTCAATATATTTACTTAAAATGTCCGGAAACCGCTCATAAAAATAGGTCTTATGATCGGGCATTAAATTTTGCACATAATCATGGATAGTTTTTCCATTAATTATGTCTAATATTCTAACAATATTTCCCTTTTCATCCTCTACCGCATATCCCTGCATGAAGCTTTTATGACCAGTTACCAGTTTTAAAATGCGCGCCTCTTTTCTGGGGCTTCTAAAGCACTCAAAATCAATGCCCGCAATATTAGCCATAAACTTTTCATGAAAAACAAGCTTTAAGATCTTCCTGCTCCCATCAGTCAAGTCAATTGACCGCTTCACCCAAAATTTTTCCTCATCATCAAGCCCGAAACGTCCTTCCTTTGCATTATGCAGAATTAGAAATGGCCTTTCATTAAGAACAACCACACTTCCATATTCTACACGAAAAAAATCTGAGGTGTCTGTATAAATTTTAAACCGATAATTCTCCGGGCGAGATGATGCCCATCGCGCAACCATTTGGTGAAGAGTCTCTTGTGATATAGATTTTTCCATAAATACCTCTGTCTGTAACAGTTCACAGTTCACGGTTCACGGTTTTTTAATGAATATTGAGCCTCAACCCTGAACATTAAATCAAAAAAGGAATTTCTTTCATCTCCTTATACGTAAAAACAGGGCCGTCAATACAGGCAAACTTGCTACCCAGAGTACAATGACCGCACTTGCCCACCCCGCATTTCATATTTCTTTCAAGTGTGGAGATAATATCTTCTTCAGTAAAATCCATCTTGAGCAAGTCAAAAACCACATAGGGAATCATTGCCGGAGGACCGCAGATTACAACCTTTGTGTTTAAAGGAGATATTTCCATTTTTTCCCATAAATGTGTTACAGGTCCTGTGTTCCCCTTCCACTCCGGGCTGCCTTTGTCCACGGTAATCAGGACTTCTGCATCGTTTTCTCTGCTCCAATTGTCTAAATCTTCTTTAAAGACAATATCTTCGGGTGTTCTTGCTCCGTAAAGTATGGTTATTGTGCCAAAATCAGATTTTTTTGCAAAAACATACTGGATTAAAGACCGCAGCGGTGCAAGCCCTATTCCCCCTCCGACAAATAAAAGATTTTTGCCGTAAAGCTGTTCTAAAGGAAAACCATTGCCATAAGGTCCGCGCACGCAGATCTCGTCCCCTTCTTTGCAGCGATCTATCTCACCTGTCAAAAGTCCTGCCTTCTTAATGCTCAACTGAAACTCTCCGGCAACTTCCGGAGATGAACTTATGGAAAAGGGAGCTTCTCCGCAATTAAATACAGAAACCAGAACAAACTGACCAGGCCTGAATGTAAATTTATTTCGCAATTCTTCTTCTTTAAAGTAAAGTGTAAATGTCTTTATATCAGCGGTTTCATCTTTTATCTCTTTGATTTTGACAGCATGCGGCAAATATACATTTGCTACCATTTTTCGCATTAATATCTGAGCCCTATTTTCCACCACTGCCTCCTGTTCCTGCATCTTCAGGAATCTTAAGCTGATATCCAAGAGCGCATGCCACCCCCTCTCCTGTTATTATTCCTTCATTTATCAGATGTTCTCCAAGGGATTCGCCAGTGCCGGCCTGCTTTTCAAGTGCCTTCTTCAGTTCCTCTCTGCTCAATAACCCGGCTTCAACAAGTATCTCTCCCAGCCTTAAAGAATCCTCTCTTAATTTCTTCTCCTTATGCTCACAAATCATTTTTATAAAATTGATCATGTCAACCCGGCCAAAACATATTTCTACGCAGCGTCCGCATCCCACGCAACTTGGCCGGCGGTGTTTCTTGCTGTCATAATAAAGTTTATGATAAAAACGTCTGCGAATCCGGCGTTTCCTCTCATGCCTTGGATTATAACCGCCCGCAAGTCTGGTAAATCCGCTGAATGTACATGAATCCTGTATCCTTTTTCTTTCTCCTTCAGTCTCAGAAACAGGTATATCCACAATATTAAAACAATAACACGTGGGACACACATATGCGCACCCGCCACAGTTCTGACACCGGTTGCCCAGCTCTTCCCAGAGCGTTTCGTCCACCTCGTCATTCATAAGACGGGATACGGCCGTATCCATATCAACAATCTGATGAAATCTGCTCTCGGCCTCAAGAATCATCTCATATTGATGTTCTCTGTCTTTTTCAGTCGCAGGAGAAAAAAAATAGTTCCATTCTTCAACAAGCTCCCTGCCCCTGGGTCGCCCGACTTCTACAAAAAATCTGTCTCCTAAATCCGTAAGCTGCAGATCATATCCGTGTGTCAAAAAAGGACCGCTTTTTGTGCTTCTGCAGAAACAGTTCTTCATGGGCTCATTACATCCGATATTGATCAGGACAGTATTAATTCTTCTGTTCAAATAATACCGGTCTTTGAAGTTTTCCTGAAATATCATATCCAGAAAAAGAATTCCCCAAAGATCGCAGGAACGTAAGCCGAATAAGATTCTTGGAGTATCGTCCAGCATCTCATCAAACCTGTACTCCCCGCCTTTACGCTGGTATTTGAATAAGGTCTCACTGCGTGGTAAAAAGAAATTTTTGGGAGGCATTACAGGCTTGGTTTTAAGATCAAGAGTAACTTCATCCACAGAATGGATAACCTCGAGAAGTGTATCTCCGCTGGTGTTTTTAACAGGTGCGATCAGTTCATGTTTTTTACCGATCTTGCGCAAAAAACTTTTTAGATGTTCTTTATTTAAAATAAGCCTGTCTACCATTATTCTATCCTTTCTATTCTCACCGCACAAACCTTAAACTCCGGAATCTTTGCCTTTGGATCAAACGCAGCATTGGTAAGGATATTGGCAGGTGACTTCTTAAAGTGAAATGGCATAAAAAGCGTTCTTTCCGGCACATCATCTGTTATATACACTTTCACTTTAACCGCCCCTCGTCTTGAAACCACACGAACAAGCTCACTGTTCTCTACTCCGAGGCCTTTCGCATCAGCAGGATTAATCTCAATAATTCCCTCGGGCATTTCCCTTGCAAGCGTTACAATTCTCATGCTCATACTGCCAGTATGCCAGTGCTGGTACATTCTGCCTGTAGTAAGATAAAAGGGATATTCGCTGTCAGGCAATTCTGCAGGAGGTCGATAATCAATGCATTCAAAATGCCCTTTCCCCCTTGCAAAAGAGCCCTTGTGCAAGAAAGGAGTCCCTGGATGTTCTCTTTGCGGGCAGGGCCAGAAAAGGCCCCAATTGTCTTCCAGCCTGTCGTAATATACTCCCCCGTAAAGAGGTGTCAGCATTGCGATCTCCTCCATGATTTCAGCCGGAGATTCATATTCCATGGGATAATTCATTCGGGAGGACAGTTCACATATGATTCGCCAGTCAGGTTTGCTGGAACCGACTGGTTGAATCGCCTTGCGAACCCTCTGTATGCGGCGCTCAGTACTGGTAAATGTGCCATCTTTTTCAGCAAATGATGCTGCCGGCAATACTACATGTGCATATTCCGCTGTTTCAGTCAGAAATATGTCTGATACTGCCAGGAATTCCATACTGCTCAAAACTTTTCTGATTTCGTTAATATCGGGATGGCTCATGGCCGGATTTTCTCCCATGACAAACATGCCATGGATTCTCTTCCCATCAAGCATCTCAATACTGGTCAGCCCCGCTGACGTCGGAAGCTCTGTCTTCCACAAATTTTTAAATTTCTTTCTAATATCTTCGTCAGCAACATTCTGATAGCCCGAAAGAGTTCCAGGCAATGCTCCCATATCGCATGCCCCCTGAACATTATTCTGGCCGCGCAAAGGTCCAACACCGGTAAATTCCCGCTCAACATGACCGGTCAGCATGGCCAGATTGGCTATGGATTCTACATTATCCGTCCCTGATACATGCTGCGTAATTCCCATTGAATAGATTATCATGGCGCGCTTAACTCCGGCATACATGCGGGCCGCCCTTCTGAGACCTTCTAAAGAAACACCGCAGACTTTCTCGACATGATCGAGATCAAAATTCTCCAGATTCCTGCTGAACGCATCGAAATTCTCTGTACGCATGCTTATAAAGGAATCATCAAACAGTTTTTCTTCAAAAATAATCTTCATCATCCCTTTCAGCCAGAGTACATCCGTGCCAAGACGCGGCTGAAGATAAATATGTGCGAATCTGCTCAATGGAATGCGGCGGGGATCTATAACAATCAGTTTGGCGCCTCTGTCCAGGGCGTCAAATATAAAACGCGCTATCTGGGGGTGTTGTTCGGTAGTGTTTGAACCAGTTACCAAAATCACCTCGGCGCCTGCCAGTTCCGCTATAGAATTCGTCATGGCGCCGGAACCAAAGGCATTGTTTAATCCTATGACGCTTGAGGAATGGCAAAGCCGGGCGCAGTGATCAACATTATTTGTCTTTAACACTGCCCTGGCAAATTTCATTAATAGATAATTTTCCTCATTTGTGCACTTGGCAGATGAAAGCACACCCAGGGCATCTGGTCCGTACTTGTCCCTGATATGAGTCAATTTTGCCGCAATCAGATCAAGAGCCTCATTCCATTCAGCCCTTTCAAGACGCCCGTTTTTTCTAATCAATGGAAAGCGAAGGCGCTCTTTATGAAGAACAAATTCAAAACTGTTCCATCCCTTGACGCACAGGTTTCCGCGGGAAACAGGGTGCTCTCTGCTGGGAATCACCCCGACTATCTTTCCATTTTCGACTTCAAGATACAAATTGCATCCGCATGCGCAGAAACAGCAGGTTGTCAATACCCTGTGCATAAATATGTCTCTTTTTTTATCATACTATATATATAAATCAAGAAAATCGAATAAGTCACATATGTTCATTTATTACATAATCTGAATTAAACTTGACATAATTGCATATAAGGCTCATATTTTCATAAATGTAACACTTTAGCGCTTTTAAATATTATTTTTTTGGACAGGATTTACAAGATATTCAGGATTTAAATTATTGTAGCCGTTCACGGCTTGAAACTTGAACGGTTACAAATCTTGTTTATCCTGTTATCCTGTCAGATTTTTTTTCAAAAGGCTAAATTGTTACTCATAAAGTTATTTTAAAGGATTATACTATGCTGCTCAAACTTTTTCTTGCATTCACACTTATACCTGTTGCTGAAATATACCTGCTGATAAAAATCGGCTATTCAATAGGGGCGCTTAACACGGTGTTAGTCGTAATCATAACTGCTTTTGCAGGAGCAACCCTTGCCCGCATACAGGGTCTGCAAACCATGCTGCGCATCAAAGCCAGCCTTCAGCAGGGAATAGCGCCAACTGAAGATCTGATTGACGCGTTTATAATATTTTTAGCTGGAATTGTTCTTTTAACCCCCGGGTTCATCACCGACATTGCAGGACTGCTGCTGCTTATTCCGGTAACCAGATATTACTTTAAACGATATTTAAGATCTAAATTCGACCAGTGGATCAAAAACCAGACTATACATATCAGACGCTTTCCTGAATAACACCTTTATGAAACAAACCGACCGCTGAAGCGAATATGTTTTTAACAAGTTAAAGCGTTACGAGTTTGTAAATTTCTGTTTAAAGGTCTCAACGAAGCTGCTGAAATCCGCTGACCATAAACTGCACAGCAAGAACTGCGAGCAAAAGCCCCATAAGGCGCATAACTACTCGAATACCTCCAACGCCCAGCATTTTCCGAATCCATTCTCCGAAATAAAACACAAAATAAATAACAAGGCAGGCTGTAATAATTGCTATAAACAATAAGGCGTTGCTGACGGAGTTTTCTGGATTCTGCTGCCAGACCAGAACAGCCGTGATTGCGCCAGGACCTGCAAGCATAGGTGTCGCAAGCGGCACCATGGCTACATTATACTTTTCAATACCTTCCTGTTTTTCCTTCTGGGTCGTCTTAATTCCGCTTGGAATCAAATGAAGCATCTGCAGGGCATAAATAAAAAAGATCAAACCTCCTGCGATCTGAAAGGCTGGAAGGCCAATGTTGAAAAAGCTCAATACAAAATCGCCGGTAAGACTGAAAAAAATTAAAATAAGACAGGCAGCCAATAAAGCAAAGCCGGCCATTTTCCGTTTTTCATTGAGGGTGTTCTGCTCCGTGAAAAGAAGAAAAAATGGAAGATTGCCCAGGGGATCCATTATTATGACGAGTGGTATCAGAATTGTTATAAGTTGCTGGAGTGTTTCCATTTTTTTAATTATTGTTGATATGTTTTTAACTAAGTTGAGCGATTTTTTGCTCGAAAACGAGTATGATATTTAACCTGAAAGGAGTAAATTATATTTGACACTTAAGCTCCTTTTTATTATTGTTTTTAACAATATGGAATTTATCAGAAAATAAATAGGTTGCAAGCTTATTTAGGGTTCGGAAAAAAATAACTTGTTTTTTACCGGGCTCTTATTCCGGCAAAATTAAAAAATCCATCTGCAACCTAAGTTGAGTGATTTTTTGCGAAGAAATGTGCCAAGATCTTGATGCAGCGAGGTTTGCGAAAAGTGTAGGCATACCAATGGATATGTCGAGACTTTTCGCAAGTCCTTGATGTGCAAGAGATTGGTGCAGGTCGAGTAAAAAATTGCTCAATTTAGGTGCAAATTACGCTGTTGTATTGCCACGTCGACTCATTCTCCAAAGCACCTTTTCATCAAAATTTGCCATCTATATTCCAACCTATTTTAGGTTTAAATGTAACAAGTGGTTTCATTTCTTGAATAAATTAACAAGAGGCACCATCTCGTGTTCTTAACTAGATTGCAGAGACTTAGCATTTCAACGAAAATAATTTTGGGATATCTACCGATTTTCCTGGTTATGATCCTAATAACTATAGTCGCGCTTTCAAGTCTTAATGAAGCAAATAGGACCAGCAAAAATATTATAGAACATGATATTGTTTTGCTCGAAGCCGCTAACAATATGCTCAATAGCCTTCTGGCACAAGAATCTTATGGCCGTCGCTATTTAATTTTGGATAGTCAGGAGATACTGGAACTGTTTTGGCAACGAAGTAATGAATTCGATATGCTTGTCTCTAGAATTCAGGCCCTTAAAAAATCCCAAAACATTCCTTCAAAGCAGTTATCAATTCTCCATAATGAATTTAATAATCTTTACAAAGATCGGATAAAGAATATAGGCGATAAATCATCAATCCTTATAAAGGAATATGATGCAAAAATCAGAAGTAAGCTGGACGAATTAATAGCTCTGATTCAAATGATGATATTGAATATAAAACAAAATCAAAACCAGATGATTATCAAGAATAGCGATGCCGGATTGAAAGCGTTTCGCATTACTTTTATATTATCAAGTCTTGGCATCATTCTGGGTATAGGTGCAGCAGCTCTGACGACCGGCAATATCGCAAGATCTATCCAGCAGCTAAAATTAGCAACAAATGAGATATCGAAAGGCAGATTCAATCATATTCCAGATGTTACAGCTCAGGATGAATTGGGTGAACTTGCAAATGCTTTTATTAAAATGGCTCATCTGTTAGCCTCTCTGGAAGAAGCCAACTTGAATGCAAATCCGTTAACAAGGCTGCCGGGTGGAATAGCAATTGAGAATGTTCTGAAAAATAGACTGGCAGCAAGCAAATCTGTGACATTCTGTTTACTGGATATAGACAATTTCAAATCGTTCAATGATCATTATGGATATGCAGCGGGCAATGAAGTTATCAAAACAACGGCAAAAATTATTGAAAAAAGAACTGCCGAATATGGAACAGATGATGATTTTGTGGGGCATATCGGGGGAGATGATTTTGCACTCTTAACAACCACAGGAAGGTACAATAAACTTTGCACCCATATTATCGAAGAGTTTGACAAAAAGATTGTTGACTTCTACAATATCAAAGATAGGGCAAATGGTTATATCTTGGGGGAAACACGCCAGGGCAAGGAAATAAAATTTCCAATCATGTCTATTTCCATTGCTGTTGTTGTTTCAAATAAGGAGAAAAGGCAGATAAGTCATATTGAAGTTGGAGAGATTGCCGCAGAACTAAAAGAACACGCAAAAAAAATCTCTGGTAGTGTGTTTATGGTCAATCGAAGAAAAAATTGATTCCAAAATAACGGGGGCGTGTGAAACCAAACTATCTTTTAAAGCTAATTGTTTTATTTTTCTTACTTTGTATGGTAATTTTCATTACTGGTTGTGTACAGCAAACAAAAAACATGAAAGACTCAACCTATTATCTCACCTTACAAACGAAAGAAATTAAAACCGAAATTTCTCGCTTAGAAAAAGCTCTGAAAAGTGAAGACGACTCATTATCCAGACCGACCTCTCTTTATTATTTAGCATTGCTTTATTCGCACTTCAAAAACCCTGAACCCGATTACAAGCACGCATTTAAAAACCTGGAGGAATATATCTTACTCGATCCAGAAGGAGCCGAACAAAAAAGCTCTGTTCAATATCTGATGAGCCTTTTAAACAAATTAATAAAAAATGAAAACCTTTGTAATGAATTAAAAACTCTTATCACGACTTTAAAGCAGGAAAACAAAACGTTAACGGAAAAATACGAAAAGCTGGTAATAGAAAATCAGAATACTAAAGAAATAATAGAGAAGCTAAAGCAGCTTGATATTCAACTGGAGAAAAAAAGGGAGAAAAAGCTGAAATAAGGGACATTATGCAGCGAGTTCTACCCCCATAAGTGCTAACTTAAGCTGCGAGATAGTATTTGGGATGTATTTAGAATATCGAATGTCGAACAAGGAATGATGAATGTCGAAGGAAGGTAATACCTTTGATCTTGAAGATCGATTAATAGATTTTGAACCCTTGATTGATGAAGACAACCAGTTGATTTCGATATTTGTGAAAAGCATTGATACTGCAAGACAAAAGAGTAAGAAACCTTCATAATTCATAATTCGACATTCGATATTCGACATTCGCATTTTTACTAAATTAGTTGTTTAAGTTAGCGCTTATGAGTTTTACCCCACGATGCTTTTCATCAATCTACTTGGATTTTGCCCACCCACCCGTTCACGATGGGCGTGATATTCGCATTTTCCCTTGACCTTGACTGATCCATCTCTTATAAGGGTTTGCATTGTGAATGTATTACTTATTGATATAAACCCTTTTTCTCCATCCTTGACCCCTATCTCGTTGGGATATATTGCATCATTTCTCAAATCCAAGGGTTTTAATACCAGAATATTGTCACTTGGAGAGAATACACTTATCTCCCGCACAAATCTTTGTGAAATTGTCAGAAGGTTTAATCCCGCCCTGGTTGGGCTGTCGGCCTATCAGAGAACCATGCTTTATGTGAATGGCCTTGCAAAACTCATAAAGTCACTGGACAGAGAAATCAAGCTTGCCATTGGGGGACCGCAGGCCACGTTTATGCCGTCTTCGGCCTTTTCCGAACTACCTGATATTGACTATATATGTCGATCTTCAGGTGAGAAGACAGTCTTGCATGTTGCGCAGGCCATCAAAAATGGGACGCCCTTTTCCAATCTTTTGGGTGTCAGTTACAAAGATGCAAGTGGCGAAGTCTTTGATACGTCCGGACTCGATGCGGCGGCTGATCTTGACATTTATCCCTCTCCCTATCTTTATGACACTTTCGACTACTCACGCATGAGTGAAGCCATTATACTGACCTCTCGCGGATGTCCTCACGACTGCATATACTGCTACACACCCAATGCATTCAAGCACAAAGTAAGTTTCCATTCGGTCGATAGAGTCATTGAGGAAATCAAGTGGATCAGGAAAAAGGGCGTAAAGAGACTCTGGTTTGCCGATCCAAATATTTCCCTTAAGCCTGCACGCCTTATGGAAATTTTTGACAGAATGCTGTCAGAGGGTCTTGATATGCAGATGTGGCTGCAAACCCGGGCAGACCTCGTAAACCCTGAAGTGATGAAGATAATGAAGCGCTCAGGAGTGAGCACCATTGCCTTTGGATTGGAATCAGGCTCAGAACGGGTCCTGGCGAAGCTAGGCAAACACATATCCGTTGAAAGGGTGGCTGAGGCAGTCAAGCTGGCCCAGAGTGAAAATATAGAAGTAGAGCTTTTTACTATATTTGGTCTTCCGCATGAAACCTTTGAGGATGCAGTGAAGACTCTGGAATTTATGAAAGTAAACAAAGTCAAAATCATGGGCAATACAAACTCCCAGCAGATGCAGATCTACTTTGGAACATATATGGCCCGGCATTATGATGAATACAAGATTAAACCCTTGAACAACAAGCGGCCGGCGTATCTTTCCATTGGGAACAACTATGAGACGGATTGTATGAATTACAAGGAAATCCAAAAGATTCAGGACCTGTGGCGAGTCAATTCCCTTGACAGGGGCAGACGGATTGTGTCGTAGGCTCTTGTGAAACGGAAATGATGAACAACAATTTTCAAACAAATCTAAAGCCGGTTTTGCAGAAGATATTTGTAGTACTGGGCAAACAGGACAGGAAACAGCTTAAGAGTCTTTGCCGGACGCTGTCAAACCTGTTTTCGCATATGAATTTTACATCTCATCTTTATTTTATGGCGGAGAATCTGTCCGAAGGTATGCCCCATCTGGAATATATTCAGAAGAACATCATGGTGTTTCTCAAGGAGAACCTTTTTGCCCGGTTTTATGTTAACTTTATCCACCGTGTCCCTCTGGAAACGGTAAAGGATATAGATTACAACTTCAACTATTATTACCAGGCCTGGAAGCGGTCAATACGTGCTTTTGACATAGAGAGCAATGAGCACCGGGAGGCTCCGAGGCTCGTTTTGCTGCCGGTTGTTGTGACCGATAGGCAGACTGACAGTAAATTACTCGCCGGTCTTTTTGACAGGTTCAACAGCTCTTTCCTTTTGCCTGCTCTTTACCTGAATACAGATACGTTCTTTCTGACAGAAGATGAAGATCTTCTTCGGAAGGTACACAAAGTTTACTATGGCCACAGCAACTCTGCGGAGGCTGCTGAAATTGTATCAACTATCTGCAGTCAAGACATCCTTGAAAAGGCGTCTCCTAATGTTGCATCGCGGACCGTACTCATGAATGCCCCATGCCCTGCTACACTGATTATTTCAGCGCAGGATGGTATGGTTTATTCCTGCATGGATGCTTTTCGCAAGAAGGAAATCTTGACCAACATTTATGGAGAACATGTGAATACCCTGATGGCACAATATGATCAGTACCACAAATCGAATAGCGACTGCCTGGGGTGCCGAAAGCAGATGGTTGAATGGTTTTCAAGTTTAGCCCTGCCGAAAGGAATATAGGATAAATAAAAGTATACAGGTTTTATCCCACGATGCTTTTACACAATTCATCAATCGTACCAAAATTCGCTGTTATCCAATAAATACTCTTACTGATTCTAAATATATAATGCTCCTGCCCCATACCTTTGAATGAATAGATCTTCACCCCATCCTGCCCTATCTCTTCATAATCACTGAACGGCGATCTTTTACTCGATCTCATCTTTTCTATCATAATCTCTGTCTGCTGTATAGCATCATCCGTACTGAATGATTCAGAAACCCATACAGTCGCTTTTTCTCCTTCCCCCTGATAAAAGGCGACCATGCCGCTTGCCACATTTATCTTCTTGCCGTGAAGCTTATTAATGGCATGCAGGGCGTCTTTACCGGTAATCAACTGTACAAGCTTGAGTCCTCTGATTTCTTCTTGAAAAACAGGTGAAGGGCTCTGATTACAACCCAAAAGAAAAAAAGAAAAAAGAATAAAAATAATGCGCTTTCTCATATTGTGTAACATAGATAGTATAGTGTTTGAACGATAAATCATAACATATTGATATTAGGTTATAATTTCGGATAGAAGTAAAACGAAGATTTTCCAGAAAAATGCATTATTTACTTGCATTAATAACTCAAAAACTGTATCAATCTTATTGAATTAACATAATATACCGATTTTCTACCCGTATAGTAGAAAAAACAAAAATGAGTCAAACCTGAAAAGACTTCGTGAGGTTAATCTATGCGAAAAGTCATCGATTTGCAAATGGAATTTTGGGAAGAGGCATTTTTGCCAACCTTTTTGAGAACACCGTTTTTATGATTCATTTGAAACCGTTAAGGTTGCAACCTTGTAATTAATTTATTAAATTTATACAAAATTGTAACTCTCTATTTTTCCTTTTGTTGACTATATATTTATCTTCTTGAAATAATATAATTTTTTATTATTCCTTTATGGCATGTATATTGCGAAGTATCTTTTACTATGCTCTATTGTCAAGGTCTTGTATAATTTTGAATATCTGGTATATAAAATTTTATTTTCTTATAGTATCCCGGTGCATTTCTAAAATAAATAATTTAATAACCGCGGACTTTTTAATTCAATCCGCTGTTGTTGAGATGGTGGTTAATACCGACTAACCCGAATTTCTCATGAACAACTTATGAAATAATGGATAAATAATGCATTATGAGTTGTTCATGAGAAATTCGGGTTAATTTTGGAGGGTAATTGCATGTTGTTTACTGTTCTTCTTTATACCTCTCTTTTTGTCTTTCTTCTTGGTCTGATCTACAAGGTTTCCACCTGGTTCTCGCGAAAAATAGGAATTGCGTCTAAAAATTTTACGACATCTGAAAGAATATCAGCGGCAGCAAAGGGTATACTGGGAGTTATATTCAGTCCAAAAATCCTTATTCTTGCTAAGGTTTTTATACTCGACGTTGTGCTGCAGAGAAAAATTCTGAAAGAAGACTTCCTCCGGTGGATTATGCATATGCTGATATTTACCGGATTCATGATGCTGCTTCTGATGCATGCCTTTGACTCTTTTATAACCACATCTCTTTTTGAAGAATATTATTCCACTGTAAACCCGTTTTTATTCCTCAGGGATTTTTTTGGTATTATGGCTTTAGCCGGCCTGATGATCGCCGTTTACAGGCGGTTCATCCTGAAAGTACCGCGCCTCAAAACCAGCCCCATGGACTACTATGTCATCATTATTCTGGCTGTTATTATGATTTCAGGCATACTCCTGGAAGGTATAAAAATAACATCATATACTGAATTCCAGAATATGGTGGAAAATTATTCCGGCCTTGATGATGAAGGAGAAATACTGGCGCTTGAAAAATTATGGGTTAAGGATTTTGGGTTGGTTTCCCCGAATGTTAAAGGGCCGATTGATCCTGCAATTATTCCCCTTTCTAAAGAATTACACAATATGCATTGTGCTGAGTGCCATTCCTCGGCTGAATGGGCCATTATGGGCTATCCTGCAGCCAAGCTTTTAAAGCCAATAGCTTTAAAGCTTGACCGGCTGGGAGGTGTTAATGCTTTTTGGTATATTCATTTCCTTGCATGCTTTATCGGCCTTGCTTATCTGCCTTTCAGCAAGATGTTCCATTTCATCGCCAGCCCTGTAAGCCTCCTTGCAAACGCTGTAATGGATAAAGACAAATCGCTTTCTGCAAATATCGCAACCAGACAGGCAATGGAACTTGATGCATGTACACACTGCGGAACTTGCAGCCTTACATGTTCGGTCGCAGTGGCCTTTGATAAAACAGGCAATTTAAATATTCTCCCTTCAGAAAAACTGGTGTTTCTAAAAACCTATGCCTCGGGCAAGGATTTAAAAGAAAATGAGATTAAAGCCATTCAGGAAGGAATTTATCTATGCACCAATTGTGACCGTTGCACAGTGGTATGTCCTGTTGGTATAAATCTCAGAGAATTGTGGTTTAACGTAAGGGAAGATCTCATTCAAAAAGGCAATCCAATACCACTTGTGCTTTCACCTTTTTCTTTTTATCGCGGTTTGAATCAACAAAAGCTGGATTCAAAAAATTATTCAAATCCTGCGAGTCTAACAAAGGATGCTATTACAGACAAATGCGAGTTAATGAAAAATCCTGATGAAGTAATTTCTTTAACTCCAATTAATAAAGAATTTAAGGAAAAAGCAGATCTGTCTTGTCAGGCAACTACCTATTCATATTGTTTTTCCTGCCAGAACTGCAGCACTGTTTGCCCTGTAGTGAGTAATTATGAAAATCCGCAAGAGGCTCTTGGCCTGCTGCCGCATCAAATCATGCGTTCTGTCGGACTTGGCTTGAAAGACCTGGCTTTTGGTTCAAAAATGCTGTGGGATTGCGTAACATGTTATCAATGCCAGGAACATTGCCCTCAGGGCGTGAAAGTTACTGATATTTTGTATGAGCTGAAGAACCTTGCAATAAAAGAGAGTTTTAATAATGAATAAAATGATAAAATATGCATTGTTTCTTGGATGTAACATCCCTGCCAGGGTGCAGCAATATGAAACCTCGGCCAGGTCTGTGTTTGCTGAGCTTGGCGTTGATATAAAAGATATTAAAGAGTTTAACTGCTGCGGTTATCCCTTAAGAAATTCGGATTTTAAGACATTTGTACTCTTTTCCGCACGGAATCTGGCCCTGGCGGAAAAACTGGGTTTAAATATGATTACGCTCTGCAAATGTTGCTATGGCAGCCTGAAAATGGCGGAACACCATATGAGGGAAAATTCATTTCTTAAAGATGAAGTCAATGAAACACTGGCAAAAGAGGGATTAGAGTACAACGGAAATCTTGAAATTAAACATTTTCTGTCAGCGCTTTATTCAGATATAGGAATCAATACATTAAAAGAAAAGATAACAAGAAATTTCAAAAATCTTAAAATTGCTGCCCATTACGGATGCCACGCTTTGCGTCCCAGTAATATTATGCAATTCGACAATCCAGTGTCACCTGTTATTTTCGATAGACTTGTGGAACTGACAGGCGCAAAGAGCATTGACTGGTCATTAAAACTTGAATGCTGCGGAGCGCCTGTACTGGGAATAAATGATGATCTTTCAATGAACCTGACGGAAAAAAAGCTGACTAACGGAAAACGATCCGGTGCAGACTACCTTTGCACTGCCTGCCCCTGGTGCCACCTGCAATTTGACAGCGTACAGAAGATGATGATAGACCAGCAACGCTTGAACAATCATCTTCCGGCAATTCTATTCCCACAGCTCCTTGGGCTGGCTATGGGCATTGATAAACAGACTTTAGGAATAACTATGAATCAGATAATTAATTTCACTGCGTTATCAGTCGTCGACGTATAACTAATACGCCTTCCTCCTTCTAGCCTTGTGAAATTAATTATCTGAAAATCTATAGTAGGGAACTTATAATAAATGTCAAAGGAAAAGATCGGTGCTGTAATGGTTGTAGGCGGCGGAGTTGCTGGAATGCAGGCCGCACTGGATGCTGCAAATTCAGGCTATTACGTCTATCTTGTTGAGAGATCAAGCTCTATCGGCGGAATCATGTCACAACTGGACAAAACCTTTCCGACCAATGACTGTTCAATGTGTATTATCTCGCCCAAACTGGTCGAAGTCGGCAGACATATCAATATAGAATTGCTCACTCTATCAGAAGTCAAAGATATATCAGGGGAAGAAGGAAATTTTGAGGTACAGGTAACTCAATACCCGCGTTATGTTGATATGGATAAATGTATCGCATGTGGTCTATGCGCACAAAAGTGTCCGAAAAAAGTTGCCAGCGAATATGATGAAAAACTTATAAAGCGCAAGGCAATATATTTAAAATACCCGCAGGCTGTACCCCTTAAATACGCAATTGATTCTGAGAAATGTATCTTCTTCAAAAATGGCAGGTGCAAGGCATGCGAAAAATTCTGTCCCACCGGTGCCATCAACTTTGATGACCAAAAGAAAGATTTGAGTCTCAAAGTGGGCTCAATCATCCTTGCCACCGGCGTCAGGGCTTACGATCCAGCAACTCATGACATTTACGGGTATGGAAAATCTCCTAATATTGTTACCAGCCTTGAATTTGAACGAATTCTTTCCGCATCAGGTCCTTTTGGCGGGCATCTTGTCAGGCCCTCAGATAAAAAGGAACCAAAAAAGATCGCATGGCTGCAATGTATCGGATCAAGAGACACACATATAGGAGCCAGGGGCTATTGCTCATCGGTCTGCTGCACCTACGCAATAAAAGAGGCCATGCTTGCCAAAGAGCACAGCAAAGAGCCTCTGGATACAGCTATTTTTTATATGGATATACGCACTCACGGAAAAGATTTTGAAAAATATTACAACAGGGGCAGAGATGAATCAGGCATAAGATTTATAAAATCAAAAATCAGCAATATCTTTTCAGTTGGAGATACAGGCAACCAATCCATACGATACATAGACGAAAACGGCAGAAGAGTTGATGAAGAATTTGATATAGTTGTCCTCTCAGTAGGACTTGGCATAAGCAAAGAAGCAATAGAACTGGCTAAGAAATCAGGTGTTGAACTTGATCATTATAATTTTGTATCAACTACAAGCTTTGAGCCTGTAAAAACCTCCGTCCCCGGAATAGCTGTATGCGGAGCCTTTGAGTCTCCGATAGACATCCCAACATCAGTCATCGAGTCAAGCGCGGCAGCGGGCATGGCAGGAATCAGCCTTTCCGAATCCCGCTGGAGCCTGACAAAGAAAGAAGAAATTCCTGAAGAAATTGATATCCGCGGAGAACCTCCAAGAATAGGAGTTTTTATCTGCAGGTGCGGAATTAACATCGCCGGAGTAGTCGATGTACCGGCTGTAGTCGATTTTGCGAGTACCCTGCCGTATGTTGTTCATACAGAAGAAAACATGTTTAGCTGCTCACAGGACACTCAGGATAAGATTACAAAGATAATAAAAGAAAAGCGTCTGAACCGCGTGGTTGTGTCAGCCTGTACTCCCAAAACGCATGAACCGCTTTTTCAGGAAACTTTAATCAATGCTGGTATTAATAAATACCTGTTTGATATGGCCAATATCCGCAATCACTGTTCATGGGTCCACAGCGCAGAACCTGAAGAGGCGACCCAAAAGGCAAAAGAGCTGACCATGATGGCCGTGGCAAAGGTGGCCTTGCACGAACCCCTGGTTGAACCGGAACTGGAAATTAACCAGTCAGCTCTGGTCATAGGCGGCGGCATATCCGGTATGGCAGCAGCAAAAACTTTATCAGGACAAGGGTATCATACATATCTTGTTGAAAAAAATGAAATCCTCGGCGGACAGGCACGGCATATCCATGAAACCTGGCAAGGTGAAGATGTGCAGCAAAACCTGAATAGAATGATTGAAGAAATCCAGTCGGATGATAAAATTGATGTCTATTTGAAATCAGAAATAACAAAGGCTGACGGTTTTGTCGGGAATTTTAAAACCAGCATCCAAAAGGACGGCAAGGAAGAAGTCCTTGAGCATGGCGTGACAATAATTGCATCAGGAGCCGAAGAGCTTAAGCCTGATAAGTATTTGTATGGCAAGGATCACCGAGTTCTGACCGGTCTTGAATTGGACCGGAAATTTATTAAAAACGACAATTCTATCAAAAATATAAAGTCAGCTCTGTTTATCCAGTGTGTTGGCTCAAGAATAGAAGAACGTCCTTATTGTTCAAAAACATGCTGTACACATTCGATAAAAAACGCTCTGCAACTCAAAAAACTCAACCCGGAAATGGATATTTTTATTCTTTACAGAGATATGCGCAGTTATGGATTGCGGGAAGACCTGTACCGAAAAGCCCGAAAAAAAGGCATCCTCTTCTTCAGATATGATATTAATAAGGAATTAAGCGCAGATAATGACAGGGAAGACTTGCGGATAAGGTTCACTGACTCCACAATTAAACGAAAGATTGAGATAAGGCCGGATCTTCTGGTTCTTGCATCCGCCATTATACCACCGAAAAAAAACCCGCTTGCACAAATGTACAAGGTGACCCTTAATGATGACGGCTTTTTTATGGAAGCGCACGTTAAACTCAGGCCTGTTGATTGTGCAACAGACGGTGTATTTATTTGCGGATTAGCGCATGCGCCAAAGCCGATTGATGAATCAATAGCGCAGGCGCAGGCCGCAGCAACAAGGGCTGTAACGTTGCTCGCCAAAAAAACAACAAATATGAGCGGCACGGTTGCGTATATCGATCCTTTAAACTGCAGCAGTTGCGGTGTATGCATCAATATCTGTCCCTTTTCAGCACCATCTTTTATTGAGAAAGGAGCGTTTACAGGCAAGGCAGAAATTAACTCTGTTCTCTGTAAGGGCTGTGGGTTATGCACAGCATCATGCAGATCAGGCGCAATACATCTTAAAGGATTTGACAATAATCAGATATTTTCACAGATTTTTGCATTAGAAGAAACAGTATAACGGATTATTTTGCAGTTGGGAACGGCTTTTTATGATCAAAGAGAAACTGGCGTTGGTGATTACTTTTGGGATAGTTTAATCGCTGATATCGGATCCCTAAGAATCTACGCAGGTATTCATGGGGGTAACTCGGGAACTTGGGAGATCCAAATGTTTCCTTGCGTAAAAGAACGGTATTGGGAGATCCAGCCTTAGGCGAAATCTCGGCGAAGAAATTTCATTTATCATACGCACAGATTCGTCGTGCAGAGATCGAGTAAAATTTTTTAAAAAATTATTTTAGTAGTTTGTAATTATTTAATTTTGGGAAAAAAGTATGACCGTCAATAAGCTAATCTCAAGTTATGAAAAACTGCCCACATTGGAGAAAAGCATTCTGCAAATTCTCTCCATTGCCTATCATCAACTAAATCAAACCCAGTTAAAACAATGTCTGATACAGACAGGTATCAAAGCAGCCACTGGCGAAGGATTCGATTCAGTATCAAAACCTGAGGGATTTAAATTGATGCGTCCGGCACTGGATACGTTACTTGAACAGCATTTATTGGAAGGTAAAAATCGCAGTTGTCTCCTCATTGATCGTCGAATTGTCGAAATAATCACGCGTCAGACAATCGCTGCGAAAAAGTTCAAGCCTTATCTGAAAGAGATTCTGACGATCCTTAATTTGACCGAAGAGACCCTGGGTACGAATTCGCATCTTGAATCAAATCATTTAGTTGCCGCTATTCGAATTTTATTTTATCAAAAAAAAACAGATCAAATAAAAAGTTTATATCGCAAATATAAAGATAAAACAATTCACATCAGTTCCTTATCGGCGATATTGGGTCAAATCAGTTGTAATCCGTTTGACCTTACCTGGGTTCAATCATTACCCGCAGATATTCACACTGACCTATTCCAAAAGCCATTGATTGAAGACTTGCTTTATTGGCAAAACAAAGCTGAACACTTTGATTATATTGAGCAATTGGTATTATCGGATTCGGATAGATGTGAAGCCGGTTTGCAAGCGATCGTTTTGGAAAAATGGATGTTGACCGGAAAAAGCCAGAAAATAGAAAACTGGCTGAAAAAGCATCAAACCGATAATACGGAGAACAGTTTATGCCTACAGGGATGGATGGCTTTTTTGCAAGGAAAAAATAAAAGGGCGATTCAATATTATGAGGCTGCTTATGAAATTTTGAAAAAGAATTCAGAGAAACGCAAAATTTATTTCGACAATTTTATGGGTGTCTTTTTTGTATTAGCCTTGATGAAGGAAAATAGTACCCAGCGACTAAAACAAGCTCATACTTATCTGTCTGTCGTTAGCACTGGAACACATTTGTTTTCTGATATTTACAGTCTGTTGAATTATTCTTTACAATTTTTGACCGGCAATTCCAAAGCGGCAAACAATGTATTTAGTCATACTTATATCAGTATCTATTCTTGGAAACAATCCAATTTTATAGAATTGTTTTTCCAAATTTTTACGTACTACTGGATTGATAAAGACAAAGCCAAAGAAAACTTGAGTACGATCAAGGAACTATACAAATCGGCAGAAATCAATGCTTATCCATGGTTCAAGCATGAATTGGCAGGCTTGATCAATATATTATCCGACAATGGAAAGAAGACAACATATAAGCCTGAATCGAGGTATTTAATTGATGTCGTCAAACAAACGAATATTTGGGAGCATACATTAAATGCCTTGTTAGCTCTGAAAGACAAAAGCCGTACAAAAACAGAACAGATTGACGATGATTTTCGTATGGTCTGGTTTCTTGATTACCAGGACAATGGTTATTGCAGTGTCAGTCCCCGTGAGCAAAAACAAAAGCCAAATGGCAGTTGGACAAAAGGACGTCCAATTGCCTTGAAGCGTTTGCTCACTGAATTGGAAAGCTTCACCTATCTTACCCAGCAAGATAAACAAATTTGCAACCATATATATGCCCATGAATATAAAGATGGTTGGTACACGAATGTTGAATACATATTTGATGACAAATACTTGTCTTCGGTGATCGGACATCCGTTGATTTTTTTGCAGGATGGGGTCAGCCGTGTCGAACTGGTCAAAGGCAAGCCGGAATTACGGATTACGAAACAAAAGGATAAGCAAATATTCCTGGAGCTTTTCCCTAAACCTTCCTCAGGAAATGAGGGAAATTATCAAGCCGTCAAAGAAACTGAGACCCGGATAAAACTTGTACAAATCGATGATGAGTATCAACGCATAGCTGAGCTATTGGGAAAAGGGATCCATGTACCCGCCCCGGCAAAAAATAAAGTCCGGCAAATTATTGAAAAATTTGCCTCTGATATTACAATTCATTCGGATATCGGTGGAAAAAGCGAACAATTGATTGAAGCCGAGGCAGATACCAAAATTCATGTGCATTTGATACCCTTTGGAAATGGTTTGAAAATCTCTTTATTTGTACGTCCCTTTGGTATAGGCGGAGCCTATTATTCACCGGGTAGTGGCGGCAGGAATGTAATTGCTGAAATCAACGGCAAACAATTACAGACTACACGTGATTTGGCACAGGAAAAACAAAAAGTAGCGGAATTGATTGATAATTGTCCGACATTACAGCATTATGAAGAAAATCAAGGGGAATGGCTGCT
Source organism: Deltaproteobacteria bacterium (assembly GCA_030272815.1). Lineage (GTDB taxonomy): Bacteria > Desulfobacterota > Desulfobacteria > Desulfobacterales > ETH-SRB1 > B13-G4. Next base: position 23,932 of record JAJSZT010000009.1, on the reverse strand, counting down.
GGATGAAATAGGTGATAGTTTGGAAGTTTTACTGGAATTGGATGAGCTGCGCCAACAAATTACACTGGAATGGCCGGAAGGTGAAAAATTCAAGCTGGCCGGCCAGGCATCGTTAAACCAGCTTCATTTGAGCATTAAACAACAACAAGACTGGTTTGCCGCAACAGGCAACTTACTTATTGATGAACAGTTAGTTATCGACATGCAGCAATTATTGGCTCTTACGGAAAAAAGCCAAAGCCGTTTCATAGAACTGAAAGACGGTCAGTTTATCGCTTTAACCAATGAATTTCGTAAGCGCTTGCAAGAACTTAACCGTTATTCTGAAAAATATGACAAGGGTGTACGTTTCCATCCGCTGGCAGCTCTGGCATTAGAAGGCCTTACAAATGGTGTCGGCCAATTGAAAACCGATATGGCCTGGAAATCTCATGTTAAAAAACTGCAAAGCGCTCAGGACTTCACCCCGCAGTTGTCTTCCACCTTACAAGCAGAATTGCGGGATTATCAATTAGAAGGTTTTCAATGGTTAGCATACCTATCTCATTGGGACGTGGGAGCTTGTTTGGCGGACGATATGGGATTAGGCAAAACTTTGCAAACGCTGGCAATGCTGTTGAAACATGCTCCGGATGGCCCCAGCTTGGTAGTTGCACCGACTTCTGTTTGCATGAATTGGTTAGCGGAAACCAAACGTTTCGCTCCGACGCTGAATATGGTTCAGTTCGGCGGCGCAAATCGGGAAAAAATTCTGGATGGAGCAGATAAATTTGATGTTATATTATGCAGTTATGGTTTATTGCAACAAAATCGGGCAAACGAGATGCTGGCAGTTGTCCCCTGGCAAATGGTTGTATTGGATGAAGCCCAGGCAATAAAGAATTTTTTTACCAAACGTTCACAAGCCGCGATGAAATTGCAGGCAAAATTTAAATTGATTACCACCGGGACCCCCATAGAAAATCACTTGGGAGAATTGTGGAACTTGTTTCATTTCATCAACCCGGGTCTGCTTGGTTCCATGGAGAGTTTCAATAAAAACTTTGCAGTACCGATTGAAAAAAATAAAGATCGTCAGGCTCGGCGCCATTTACAAAAATTGATTCAACCTTTTATTCTTCGTCGTACGAAAAGTCAAGTATTGGAAGAATTGCCGGCCAGGACTGAAATTCGTTTGACAGTCGAACTTAGTAGAGAAGAAATGGCTTTTTATGAGGCTTTACGCCAACAAGCAGTCGCACAATTGTCTGAATTGAAAGAAAAATCCGGCGGTAAAAAATATTTGAAAATTTTAGCTGAAATCATGAAATTACGTCGGGCTTGTTGCAATAGTGCACTGATCAATGAAGAAATTGTTTTGCCCAGCAGCAAACTGGCCATGTTTGGCAAAGTCCTGCAGGAATTGCTGGAGAACAAACATAAAGCTCTGGTTTTCAGTCAGTTTGTAGGTCATCTTAATTTGATACGTGCTTATCTGGATGAACAAAATATTCATTATCAATATCTGGATGGCAGCACCCCGGTCAAACAACGTAAAATTGCCGTAGATTCTTTCCAGGCTGGTAAAGGCGATGTTTTCCTGATTAGTTTGAAAGCCGGCGGATTGGGATTGAACCTGACTGCAGCAGATTATGTGATTCACATGGACCCCTGGTGGAATCCGGCGGTGGAAGATCAAGCCTCGGATCGTGCTCACCGAATTGGTCAACATCGTCCCGTCACGATTTATCGTTTGGTTGCCAGGGATACTATTGAAGAAAAAATTGTAGAAATGCATAGCCGAAAACGGGATTTGGCGGATAGTTTGTTACAGGGCAGTGATATGAGTGGTAAAATTTCCAGTAAGGAATTGTTGGAATTGATAACGAATTAACTGTTTTATTAATGGGATGAACACGGATTTTAAAAAGCTGACGCTTTTTCAAACCGGTTATCCCAAGCGGTTAGGGCTCGGTCAAAAATAAGTTGGTAGAATTTGCGCCCAAATTTGCCGTAGATTTAATCGATCTGATTGAGCAAAACCGCAGGAATAGCGAGCTATTTCGAGGATTTTTGCGAATGAAGATCGGTTAAAGATATGGTGAAGTTGGGATGCAAAAATGCCAAGTTATTTTTGACCGAGCCCTTAGTTCGCAGGTAAGGAGAAGATAATAATGGAAGATTGGGAACCCAGAATAGTCGGTTTCTTGTGCAACTGGTGCACCTATGGAGCCGCTGACCTTGCAGGTGTCAGCCGTATGCAGTATCCACCCAATGTCAGATTAATAAGGATTCCATGCGCCGGCAGGATGAGCCCAAAGTTTATTCTGGCTGCATTCATGAAAGGTGCGGACGGGGTCTGGGTATCAGGATGTCATCCAGGAGATTGCCATTATCTGGAAGGTAATTATTATGCCCGCCGGAAGTTTGCTCTTTTTAAAAATCTTATAGAATATATGGGGATTGAGCCGGGCCGTCTCCATTTTTCATGGATATCCTCTGCTGAATCCACAAAGTTTGCAAGTGTAGTTAATAAAGTCACCTCGGCAGTAAAGGCACTGGGCCCAAGGAAACATGGTATAAAAGCGTTTACGGTTAACGATTAAAATGCTTCGGTCGTTGCATAGTTCATTGAAAAAACCGTGAACTGTGAACTGTTATAAGGTTGATTAATATGTCAGATTACACAGCAAAAATTAAAGAAATATCGGCAAGACTCTTAAAAGAAGAAAAAGTTGAAATGGTCATCGGCTTCCGTAAGGGAACCGTTCCCATGATGAATGAGCCATGTTTTGTGAAAACACCAGAAGATATAAAAAAACTTGTATGGGACAGCAACTGCGGGATAAATCTGGCAAACTACCTGACCGGCAGAAAAGAAAAAATAGGTATAATTGCCAAGGGCTGCGATTCAAGGAATATTGTAACCCATATAATAGAAAACAAGATAAAAAGGGAGCAACTTCTTATAATCGGTGTGCCGTGCAAAGGAATGATTGATAAAAATAAAATAATTTCCATGTTTGAAAATGAAATAAATGAAGTCTCGGAAAACGAAGAAAATATAATTGTAAAAGGAGAAGGTTTTGAGAAGACCTTAAATAAAAATGATGTGTTACAGGAAAACTGCAAAATATGCATACACCGAAATCCCGCTATTTACGACGAGCTTGCTGCCGATCTTTTAGATGAACAAAAAGATATAGATAGATATGAGGATGTGCGCAAAATCGAAGCCATGGCGCCTGAAGATAAATGGAAATATTTTGAAGATCTCCTATCTCCCTGTATTCGCTGTTATGCTTGCAGGAATGCATGCCCTCTCTGCTACTGTCCCACATGCTTCGTGGATGAATCAAAGCCCCAGTGGGTAGGTAAAAGCATAGACCCAACTGATACAAGGACATTTCACTTCTTAAGAGCATACCACTGCGCAGGCAGATGTACTGACTGCGGCGCTTGTGAGCGCGCATGTCCAATGGGAATAAAAGTAAGAATATTTACAAAAAAACTGGAAAAGGACTGCCTTGAACTTTATGGCTGGGAAGCAGGCCTGTCCTTAGATGAACGGCCGCCACTTGATACATACAGGCCTGATGATCCGGAAGATTTTATTAAATAAAAGGCAAATTCCATGAAGTATATAAATATTGACAAAAAAAGCTGGGCCAGCGGACTCGAAAATTTATATGAAAATTATAGATTATTTGGCCCTGTAAAGAATAATAAACATCATGTTTTTAAAGAACTCAGTAAAGGTGAACTCCCGGATCTTAATTATCTTAATACACTTCTTTCACCAAAATCCATTGTTTTTCCCCAGTCTGAGACAATGTTTGAATATTCTTTAGATGAAAGCAAAGAAGATCATCATATATTAAAAGAAATAAATAAAGATTATTCACCGCGGGCTTTAATAGGAATAAGGCCATGTGATGCGGCATCCTTTCTACTTGTTAAACGCAACTTTGACACACCTGAATATAAAGATCCTTACTGGCTGAGCGCTTATGAAGCAACAATATTTATAGGGCTGGCGTGCAGTAGTCCATGCAGCACTTGCTTCTGTACAAGTGCTGGTTGCGGGCCTTTTCACGAAGACGGACTCGATCTGCTCCTCGTTGATGAAGGGAAAAACTTTATTGCAAAAATTTTAACTCCAAGGGGTGAAAACTTTATAAAATCTGCAGGTTGGGAAACTGAGGCTGACCCCACTGCCGCGGAAAAAATAATCAAAGACATGAAAATAAAGGCAGAAGAAAAAATAGCCTCTTTTGTCTCAACTGATCAGCTAAAAAACAAATCAACCACCAGGCTATATGATGCGCCCTTTTGGGAGGAAATAGCTTTTGCATGCATAAACTGCGGAACATGCACCTATGCTTGCCCAACATGCTGGTGTTTCGACATACAGGATGAAGTCAGCAAAAGTTCAGGCTTACGTATGCGTAACTGGGATAGCTGCATGTTTCCTTTGTTTACACTTCACGGCACTGGATACAATCCGAGAAACACCAAGGTGCAAAGAGTTCGTCAGCGTTTCATGCACAAACTTAAATATTACGTAGATAAATACTCTGATGGGATACAATGTGTCGGATGCGGGCGCTGCATTCGATTATGTCCGGTTAATATCGATATACGAAGGGTCTGCGATATTATGAACAATTATGGTAGCCGTTCACGGCTTGAAACTTGAAATTGGAAAGTAGAAATTGGGGAGAGATTAAAATAGAAATTGGGAAGAACAGTACAAAAGCATGAAGGCCAAATTTCCAATTTCTAATTTCAATCGCTCAAATGGAGGAATACTTTGCAAAATCCGTACCTTCCTTATCCGGTTCGCATAGATGAAATAATAACTGAAACCGAAGATAAAAATCTCAAAACATTCAAACTGGTTTTTTTAAACCCTGATGATGAAGAAAAATTTTCTTATATGCCGGGTCAGTTTGCCGAACTTTCTCTTGCAGGAAAGGGTGAAATACCTATTGGGATTGCATCGTCTCCAACCGAAAAAGGATATCTAAAGTTCACTGTCAACAAGGTTGGACTGGTTACAACCTGCCTCCATTCAATGAAAGTCGGTGATATTATAGGCATCCGCGGGCCGCTTGGCCGCCATCTATGGGATACACTGAAAGGAAAGAATGTAGTAATAATCGGCGGCGGTTTTGCCTTTACTACTCTCCGTTCATCTATAATATATATGCTTGATCCTTTAAATCGTACGAATTTTAAAGAGATTCATGTTATATACGGTGCCAGATCTCCCGGTATGCTGCTTTACAGAGATGAACTGGCAGAGTGGGAAACTCGTGACGATATAAATATGCATATCACAGTGGACGGAACAGATGACCCGGACTGGAAATACAATGTCGGTTTTGTACCGACCATCACCGAACAAAAAGCTCCGCCCGGAAATTCAGACACATACGCTTTAATCTGCGGCCCCCCCATTATGATCAAGTTTACCCAGCCTGTGCTTGACAAACTCGGATACACTCATAATCATATAATAATGTCACTTGAAATGCGAATGAAATGCGGCATAGGGATATGCGGCCGATGTAATATCGGAAAAGAATATGTATGCAAAGATGGTCCTATCTTTACACTGGCAGAGTTGGATAATATGCCAAAAGAATATTAACTCACTGTTGCCGATTTACACTTTTTAGAGGTGATTCCAGCTTCGACCAAAAATAAAGTGAGATGGAGTTTGTACAAATTTTGAAAGATCCCTTTTTTAATATTGACATTAAATAAATAATAAGATAATAAATAAAGATACACAAAAAAAAGTGGAGCTATAGGCCGTAGGCCAGATGAAAAAATAATTAAATAAAGGAGGATTGTTAAATGCCACAAGTAGAATTTGGGGGAGTAACATTTACCGTAGATGAAGACGGATTTATTGATGATTTTAATAACTATTGTCCAGAGTGGTTACAACATGTTAAGCAGGAAGAAGGTATTGATGAGATAAATGATGAGCACATGAAGCTTGTAGTTGTGCTCAGGGAGTACTATGAGAAAAACGGTATTGCACCAATGGTTCGTGTCCTTTCAAAGGTTACCGGCTTTAAACTGAAACACATTTATGAATTATTCCCGTCAGGACCTGGTAAAGGAGCTTGTAAAATGGCTGCTCTTCCAAAACCGACTGGATGTGTCTAATCTGAAAATTGAAAATCTGATTCTTCAAAAAAGGCTCTGCTTCTTAAAGCAGGGCCTTTTTTTCTGGAGACAAAATGATACTTAAAGTTAAAACCAAGGCCAAAACAGAATTAATCGATATTACTTCAGAGATACAGAATTTGGTTAGATCCTCCAGTATAAAAGAAGGCTTTTGCATGCTTTATGTGCCTCACACTACTGCGGCTGTTACGATTAATGAAAGTGCTGACCCCAGCGTTAAATCCGATATCTTAATGATTTTAAACAAAATTATCCCATGGGAAGCTGAATATCGTCATCTTGAAGGAAATTCACCTGCCCATATAAAATCGACAATTGTCGGAGCTTCAGAATTAATTGCAATAGAAAACGAGAAACTTGTGCTGGGTACGTGGCAAGGGATATTTTTCTGTGAATTTGACGGTCCGAGGAATAGAAAAGTTAATGTGCATTTAGCTTAAAGAAAATAAAGAGGAAAAAATACATGCCTCCAATGGATGATACAGATAGAGCTATTCTAAACCATATACAGTCTGACTTCCCAATAACCTCACGCCCCTACCTTGCCATTGCCGATGATCTTGGTCTTTCTGAAAACGATGTTATAAAACGACTTGCCAGGTTGAAAAAAAATAAAATAATTCGTCGAATCGGCGGTAATTTTGTCCCTGAAAAATTAGGATTCGTGAGTACACTTTGTGCAGCAAAAGTAGAAGAGGACAAAATTGATCTCTTTGCCTCCATAGTCAACCGATATCACGGGGTAACACACAATTACCAACGGAGCAGTGAATTTAATATATGGTTTACCTTTATCGCTCCAAGCATGGGGGAGATAGAAGAAAATCTTGAAAAGATATCTCAAAAAACCGGTATAAAAGACATAATCAACCTGCCCGCAACAAAGGTATATAAAATAAAGGCTCACTTTGATCTTTAGGGCGTAATTTTCATGAAAGATATACGCATTGCAGCAGTAATCTCAAATTCACCTGTCAACAAAACCAGGCGCAACCTTGATCAAATGGTCAGGTTTGTAGAGGAAGCTAAAAAAAAAGGTGCATCTATAATCTGTTGTCCTGAGATGAATATTACGGGTTATAGTACCAAGGAAGACATAATTGATGCGGCAGAACCAGTTCCAGGGCCGATAACAAGAGAAATAGTAAAACTGGCTGAATCCGAACATATTGTAATTCTGGCTGGAATTGCTGAAAAGGACAGCAAGGGAAGGATATTCGCAAGCCATCTGGTCATAAAACCTCATGAATCTCCGGGTGTTTACCGAAAGCTGCACATTTCCCCGCCTGAACGCACCATTTTCACACCAGGAAACAAAATTCCCCTATTTGAGTCGCATGGAGTTAAATTTGGCATCCAGCTTTGCTATGATGCCCACTTTCCCGAGCTTTCTACCTACATGGCAATAAACGGCGTTGATATTATTTTCATTCCACATGCATCACCGCGAGGAACGCCTGATGAGAAATTCAGATCATGGATGCGGCATCTTCCTGCCAGGGCATATGATAACAGCCTTTTCGTTATTGCATGCAATCAGACCGGTGATAATGGAAAAGGACTTAGTTTTCCTGGCGTTGCCATGATAATCGGTCCGTCAGGTGAGGTTCTATCAAAAGACTTAAACGGAAAAGAAGAAATACTGGTTTATGATCTTAAGGTGGATGAGCTTAACAGGGTAAGAAATCACAGGATGCGATTTTTCCTCCCCAACAGAAGGCCTGAACTGTATTTGGGTGACAGATAATATTGTAAGCGTTCACGGAACATTGAAAATAGAAATTGGAAATTGGAAATTTGGCCTTCATGCTTTTGTACTGTTCTTCCCAATTTCCAATTTCTATTTTAATCTCTCCCAAATTTCTATTTTCTAATTTCAAGTTTCAAGCCGTGAACGGCTACATAATATTTACCAGCTTTCTTTTCAACCTTTAACACAGATTTTCATACCAAATAATTGTACCTAAAATTTCAACTGCTCCAGCGTGGGAACCCATATGGTATGCATTCCCACGCTGGAGTATGGGAACGAGAAAAAGTTATCTATTAATTAATTTTACCAGAATTTTTTGACAATTCATATAAAAAAGGCCATTTGCTTCCACAAATGGCCTTTTATCTTTATGCTATATCTTTCCTATTTGTTTTCTTCTTTTTTATCCTCATCACAAATGGATTTTGGATCTGCCAGCAGTTTTAAGGTTTCATAACGCTCCATATACTCCTTTTCAAGGCGGACGGTCAGTTTTTTAGACTCCTCCGGAAATGATTTTTGCAGAGAAGCATAACGCACCTCCCCTGACAGGAATTCCTGGAAGTTTCCATCAGGTTTTTTGGAATCGAGGATAAAGGGATTCTTGCCCTGGGCCTTTAAAACAGGGTTATAACGGTACAAAGGCCAGTAACCGGACTGTACTGCCAGTTTTTCCTCTTCCTGACTTTTACCCATACCTTTTTTGATTCCATGATTGATGCATGGCGCATAACCCATTATCAAGGATGGCCCGTCATAGCTTTCGGCTTCGGTAAAAGCCTTTAACATTTGCTGTTTATTTGCCCCCATAGCCACGCTGGCAACATATACATAGCCATAAGTCATGGCCATGCGTCCCATATCTTTTTTGCATGTTTTCTTCCCTGAGGCTGTAAACTTGGCAACCGAGCCTGTTGGGGTGGCCTTTGAAGCCTGGCCTCCTGTATTTGAATAGACCTCTGTATCAAACACCATGATATTAATATCTTCCCCTGTGGCCATCACATGGTCAAGACCGCCAAATGAGATGTCATATGCAGAGCCGTCTCCAAGAAAGATCCAGTATGACTTTTTTGTAAACAACAGGGACATATCGGCGATTTCACACAAGACTGGGTTATCTTTGTAATCCGGCAAAAGGGCTTTAAGCTGGTCTCCAAATTTTTTGGATCCTTCGGCATCTTTCATATTATCCAGCCAGCCCTGCAAGGCATTCTTTACTTTCTTTGGAATATTAGTATTGAGCGCTTCATGCATCAAATCGGCCAGCTTTTTGCGTCGCTGCATTGTTGCCAGAAACATCCCATAAGTAAATTCTGCGGGATCTTCAAATAGAGAATTTCCCCAGGTGGGGCCAAAACCGTCTTTATTAACACAGTAAGGAATAGCAGGAGCGCTGCCGCCCCAGATCGAAGTGCATCCGGTTGCGTTGCCAATGATCATTCGCTCTCCAAAGAGCTGTGTAAGGAGTTTTGCATATGGAGTCTCGCCGCATCCTGCGCAGGCGCCGGAGAACTCAACCAACGGCTGGAAGAACTGGCTACCTTTGATGCTGTTTCTTTTAATTAGGTTATCCCGCACAGGCAGTTCAGCAGCATATTTATGGAAGGGCACCTGAATATCTATCTGGGTTTCAATCGGCTTCATCACAAGGGCCGGTTTTTTGGCTGGACAGATGTCTGCACAATTGCCGCAACCCATACAGTCAAGCGTGTTTACCTGCATGCGAAAATAATATCCTTTAAGCTCCTTGCCGACAGCCTTTATTGCCTTAAACCCTTTAGGAGCATTGGTTAGCTCTTCTTCTGTTAATAAAACCGGACGTATGGCCGCATGGGGGCAAACCATGGCACACTGATTGCATTGGATACAGTTGTTCATATCCCATTTGGGGACATTAATTGCCACGCCCCGTTTTTCATATTTTGTTGTGGCTACAGGGAAAATACCATCAGGAGTAAAAGCGCTGACAGGAAGTTTGTCTCCTTGCTGGGCTAACATGGGGCGCATCACATTTTTGACAAAATCAGGTTCATCTGTGGCGGCAACCGGACTGTCGGAAACATCAATCCAGGATTTCGGATATTTGATTTCAATCAGATTATCTAAGGTCTTATCCACCGCTTCGTAGTTCATGTTGACGATCTTTTCACCCTTTTTGCTAAACATTTTTTTAATCTGGTCTTTGAGATAGGCAATAGCATCTTCCACAGGAATAATATTTGCCAGTTTAAAAAAGGCGGTTTGCATGATCATGTTGATCCTGCCTCCAAGACCCACTCCAGCCGCGATTTTCACAGCATCGATATTGTAAAATTTGAGCTTCTTTTGGGCAATTGTTCTGCGCATGGAAGCTGGTAGTTCTTTTTCCATGTCTTTAGCAGTCCAGTGGGAGTTGAGAACAAAGGTCCCGCCGTCTTTAATCCCTTCCAGCAAATCATAGATGTCAACATATTTGGATTTATGACAGGCAATGTAGTCGGCGGAATCTATCAGATATGTTGATTTAATGGGTGTCTTGCCAAACCTGAGATGGGATATGGTGACACCGCCTGATTTCTTGGAATCATAGGCAAAATAAGCCTGGGCATACATGTCTGTATTGTCGCCTATGATTTTTATGGCGCTTTTGTTGGCGCCGACGGTCCCGTCCGCTCCAAGACCCCAGAATTTGCATTGCACCGTTCCTTCCGGGGCTACGTCGAATCCTTCTTCTACTTCAAGAGAGGTATGAGTAACGTCGTCAATAATGCCAACAGTAAAGTGATTTTTGGGGCCGGCTGAATTCATGTTGTCAAAGACAGCCTTAACCATGCTGGGAGTAAACTCTTTGGAGCCAAGACCATATCTTCCGCCGACTATTACGGGCATTTCCCCTCGTTCCATATAGGCCGTGCATACATCCTGATATAAAGGATCGCCCAGCGCCCCCCTCTCTTTTGTCCTGTCAAGAACTGTAATGCGATCAACAGTTGCGGGTATTGCGGCAAACAGATGCTCAGCCGAGAAAGGACGGTACAATCGTATCTTGACAAGGCCGACTCGTTCTCCTTTGTTAACCAGGTAATTGACAACCTCCTCGATTGTTTCACAGGAAGAACCCATGGAAATGATGATTCTTTCCGCATCAGGATCCCCTACATAATCAAAAAGCCGATATTTGCGACCGGTCAGGTTCTCAACCTTTTTCATACATTGACCAACAATGGCAGGGATCTTTTGATAATAGGGGTTGGCCACTTCTATGCCCTGGAAATAAATGTCCGGATTCTGAGCAGTTCCCCTTAGTTCGGGCCTTTCCGGGTTTGCGGCTCTGGCGCGGAAAGCCTTAACAGCATCCCAGTTCAATAGCTTAGCCATGTCATCGTAGTCTATCATTTCGACTTTTTGAATTTCATGTGAAGTACGAAACCCGTCAAAAAAATGGATAAAAGGAACAGATGCCTCAACAGCTGCAAGATGTGTTACAAGTCCCAGATCCATGACCTCCTGCACTGAAGCGGATGCCAGGAGTGAGAAACCTGTCTGTCGAACAGCCATGATATCCTGATGGTCCCCAAAGATAGAAAGCGCATGTCCTGCAATTGCGCGAGCCGTGACATGAAATACTGCCGGCAACACTTCACCTGATATCTTATACATGTTTGGAATCATCAAAAGAAGACCCTGTGAAGCAGTAAAGGTTGTAGTAAAGGCACCTGCAGCCAGATTTCCGTGTACGGCTGCCGCTGCACCAGCTTCTGACTGAAGTTGTCGAACCAGCATGGTTTGTCCGAATACATTCTTAAGACCATTGGCCGCCCATTCATCGCACATTTCTCCCATTCCTGATGAAGGGGTAATGGGATAAATGGCAGCAGTATCACTCATAGCATAGGCCACGTGGGCTGCTGCTGTGTTTCCATCAATTGTTTTCATTTTTTTTGCCATAGCGCCGCTCCTTTGTTAAATGTCAAAATAATGAGCCATAAATAATACCGGCAAATAAAATATTTTTTTATAACTCTTTAGCTTTTTAAAAATATATCCACTTCATGTATAATCACACATAAAGCTCACGTTCAGCCAGTTAATACAACATAAAACTGAATTTCTGATAACTATAAATTATTTTAAGTCGTATGTAAAGAAAAAAGTTGCTTTTAAAAAATGAATGCTATTTAAATAATAAATTATCTTTGAATATTTCCGAAGCCACCCACAGCCGTAAGCCTTTAGAGCCGTTTCATTTGTTTGTGGAGTTCTCGCATCTGGAGAATTTCACGGACAGTCTCATTGAAAGTGCATATGCCGTCAATCTTTTGTACGTGTTTCCAGAGGTTGGCGGTTTCCTCCAAGCTTTCCCTTTTTCAAATCTGCAAACCAGCGTGTGAATTCATTTGGTGTGAGCAGGTCAAATGTGTAATGCTGTTTTGCATCATTTCTATATTGTTTATCGATATCTGAAATATTTACTGTTTGGAGTTTGTTGCTAACTCTTTCAAAATGCGCTTTGGCATATTCTGCTTTTGCAGGGGTAGCTTCATCCTGCTCTTCATTAGATTTTATTTCTACAACTCTAATTAACGACTCCATTCCTTCATCTTGTAATTTCCTGAGATTTTCAAGGTGGTTTAACGATCCATTGCTTTCGAGTTTTGAGATATAATCATCGATATTGATTTTAATAAAAAAATCCGGGTTAAAGCTTCGTCGCACCCTGTCTTTTCCGCCTTTCCAGTATTCATAGTCTATACTGTAAAAATTCTTATCAGGTGATTTTATCCAGGAATTGATATAATCAAAATTGTCTATCAATGGAGTCGTCTTCTATGGGGTCGTTGTCTGTAAGAAGATTAATGGCTTTCCCACGATATCTTTGCGGAAGCTTGCTGTTGAATTCTCTTTTGTTTATCAGTTCCCTGAATTTTTCACGCAGGCCATGTTCGATAATGGTTGAGGCCGGGCCAAGCACTAAAACCCTTTTTGTAAGTCCCATAATAAGTGAAAGCCAGGCAATGGCAAAGATTACATAAGATTTTCCTGTGCCGGTAGCCATATGCACTACCCCGGACAGACGGTCAGGAAGGGGCAATTGGTGAAGAAAATTTTCTTCTGTTCCAAAACGCTGCTGAATCTGCAATTTCTGTTTATAATTTTCTCTTCCAAGTTCAGCAATGTTTTTGTAACTGCCGCCCCATAGATAAATCATGATCTGTTTTATGGCATCATACTGATAGTCGCGCGATCCAACCAGTTCACGGACATATTCCTCTATATCTGAAAAACTGAACTTGTTGTAATTGCACCTCCGGATATTTATATCCAGTGTGTGATCAGACAAATTTAATCTTTTGATCGCTTTTTGTCTTTTAGACTTTTTCGCCATTTTCTTTTAACCTGTTTAGCAGACCTGTCATCTCTTTCACGAATGCTTCGCTTTCCTCAACAATCTCTTTGACTTGATCAGCATCAAATTGAATCAATGGCCGATAATCCGCCTTGTGTCGATTATCAAAAAGCCAATCATAGTGTTTTCCCCATGGCCTATCGATTTTCTTAGGTCGAATGAAGTCCCTGTGGAGCATTGATCGTACTTCTTTATGTTTTTTAAACGTTTTCCCCTCATTTAAAAGCACTGAAGAAAAAGCATGGAAACAGGCAAAATATGCATCTCGCACTGCATTTTGATACCTGCTTGATTTAAGGTTGTCCCGAGCTGACGCAAGGTCTTGCCCTGCCTTTTCTACCCAATAGTCGATAATGATTTGTTGGCTCATAACGCAACAGCTCCATCTCGTGAGATTTCCTGGTAAACAGGAAACTCCGTGAATATACCTTCCTCCCACTCATCAGAGAAAGTGAACAACGGACTGAAAATAACATTATATTCCATACCGATATCAAACAAAGCCCCAATAATGGCCTTCTCCTCTTTCCAATGCAGCGACCTGGAAGCAACCACAAGCAAATCGATATCTGAATACTCATCATAGTCTCCGCGGGCCTTTGATCCAAACAGAATAACTTTAGCTATGGAGAATTCACTTTTTAGCATCTTAATGGCTGCCTTGATGGCGTCACTTTCATTTTTCATCAATGAGACACTTTCAAAAGACTTCATAATAACTCCTTCTATTTAGGCTGAAGGTTGAAGTGATCTAACAGCCTTCAGCCTTCAATCTATCCACCTGAGTAGTTACGATTATCAACAGTTTGCTCTCATTGCCGTGTTTGTCAATGGCAATAACGGCAATGCTCTCCGTCAAACCGGTCATTCTGATTTCGCCGTCAGCGCTAATGTCTTTGGCAAATACGGTTCTGTCCATATCAAAAATCTCTTCGTCATAATCAACATCGACAAGCAGCATTGCAAGCCCGTCAAGCCCCTTTAAACGCTTTTCCTGCTTATCCAGGATCTTTGTCTCAAACCGAATAATCTTCAAACCCTGTTTGGTTCTCTCAACTTCAATTTCAACATCATCATTAAAATAAAACCCTGTCGAATTGATAAGGTTATTGACATTTTCCTGGGAACTTGGCTGCTGCTGTAACTGCAAAATGATCCCTTTGAGATACTTCTCGTCAATCCTGATGTTTTTCAAATACTCGTCATTCCAGACAGGATAAACCTCAACAGGATCGCCGTCTTTTTCACCAAAGATATTGGTAAGCCTGTATTTGCCCGATAAATCCTTTTCATCCCGGCTGCTCTGAAAAAGGCCCAGCACAAAATCAACATATGCATCCTTATTCTCCCTGAGCTTCATGATGCGGGAAAAATCATAAGCCCCAGTGGAAACCACGCAGAAAGGTTTTGGAAGCTTGTCGTATTTTTGGTTTTTCTTTACATCCTTACCGAGTGCTTTTGATTCGCCGATTTTCAGCATTCTCTTTTGCATGGTATAGATCGCATGTTTGCCGAAATCACAGACAATCCAGCGCCTGCCGAGTTTTTCCGCAACTGCCGCGGTGGTGCCGGAACCGGCAAAGGCGTCCATAACGAGGTCACCTGGGTTTGATGAGGCAAGGCTGATACGTTCGAGCAGGGCTTCGGGTTTTTGGGTGGGGTAGTCAACACGCTCTAAAGCAACGGGATTTACAGGTGGAATGTCGTCCCAAACTGAATCAACTATATCTCCTTTTAGCTTATCTATATATATAATTCTTGTACCACCACCAGTTGGATTGACATCATCACGATAATATCTGCCGTTTGAATCTTTTTTCCATCTTTTTAAGTATTCGTCTTTATGTGGCTTATATTGTGTTTCCCAGCAATACTTGTTCTTATTTTTTACATATGAAATAATAACATCATGCTTTTGAGGAAACTTTTTGGATGTCGATCTCTTAAATGCAAAATATGCCCAAACTACTTCATTTAAAAACTTATGCCTTTCAAATATTTCATCCATTACTGTTTTTATATAGGAAGCCATCTTCCAATCAAGATGCACATAGATTGTTCCGTCATCAGCTAATAATTCACGCAAAAAAATCAGCCGCTCTCTCAACCCCTCAATAAACTCGGCTGAATCGACCTTGTCGGAATAACTCTTTTCATCTCCTGATCCTCTAAAATCACTCTTTGTCGCAAATGGCGGATCAATATAAAACAGCTTCACCTTGCCCTTGACTTTGTCTTTGATCAGCGGATCAGCATTCCGGTGACAGGTTTTCAGAAATTGCAGGTTATCCCCCTGCACAATCAGATTTTGCCAGTTATCATCCGTTCCGTCCTTTGCTTTCGTAAATAGATCAAGCTGGGTTTCGCCGGTCAGGCTGCCGTCTTTAAAACACCGTTCAACCTGGAGCGGCGATCCGGCATCCGTCGGAGACGACTGGTTCAGGATAGCGGCCTCGCTTCTTTTTCCAGCATACTCAAGGGTAACAATTTTAGCCCTGTCGAGTTTTGCAACATCAAACTTTTCGGCCAGACCAGGAAAAAGCTTTATCATCAGCTCCGGAGGCAGTTCAATATTGTTATTCAGCGCCTCAATTATCAGTTTCTTTTCTTCGTCTGTAAGGTCGGTCTTAACCATGAAATACTCCTGGATTCTAAGCGATCATAGGCTTTCATCTAATGAAGAAGTCTGCTGCAAGCCGGAGGGTCAACGGCTGAATTCATCAACCGGAAAAATTATGATGAAGTTGCTAACTACGATTTTTTACACAAAATTACAGAAATAAAAAACGCCACAGCTTTTTTAGTCTGTTATCTATTGCCACATATTTTGGTAACAAATAAAATTACCGGATTTGTCGAACCTTTGCTCTAAGCTGAATGTTTGTTCTTATCGCATTATAAAGCTTAATCTCTTTTTCATGCTCAAAGGTGACAGATATACAATAATCCTGAATACGATTTTCATCGTTTATCCATTTATTGAAATTCAACAAGACTAAAGAGATTGGCGAAGATGGCGCTCTTTTTGGTTCTCTCTTATACTCCTTCCACGCTTTTTGATGGCAGCCTGCTTTTCTTGTGTTGGCTCCAGGGAAAAAATCATCAATCTCAAATTTTTTGATATCGTCTGGTACGCCTTTTCGTTCTGTATCTTCTGAAATTATCCCATATTTTTCCACCAATATCTGAGGATTCACTGAATGGAACAGATGAAATTCCATCCGATTGCCAAGATAGCTGTCTCCACGGGTGGAACGGGTTTCAGGGTTAAAGGTTAGAGCTACTGTGATCTTCTTTTTCCCTGCTTCTGAAAAAAATATTTCAGGCAGTTGCAGTGAGTAAACTTTTATTTGATTCAAGCCAATCCGCTCTTCATCAAATAGAACAGCTCTGTTATCAAAAGAGTTGACAGCTCTATCATAATCGGAAACACCAAAACCACATACTGATAAATGCTCTTTTAAGGCATTGTCTTTATCTTTTGAATCATAAAAATGCTTATCCGGCACAAAGGGGTAATCAGCGCCGATAAGCAGCATATTATTAATAAAGTTTGCTGATTTATGTTGAAACTTATTTGCTATTCTTCCAGCAAGGCAAGCAACTTTTGGAGCCGAAAAACTGGTACCATAATCAAACCTGATAATATTTTCTGTTGTTTGATTATTTAACAGCGCCATTTTACCTCCGGTATCTTCAGAAATGCGGCCATAATTTTTGTAAAGAATCAGATTGCCGCCATATTCAACAAGCTCAGGTTTTACCATACCATTTATGCCATGACCTGTTCTTGAAAATGGAGATGGTTGATACTCATTGGCAATCGCCGTTTTTATCTGCTCTGCGCCATATCTTTCTTTTTCAATTTTTACTTGATCTGCTATTGAGCCAACGGTAATAGCAAGCGCTGACGTGGCGGGATTGATAATTTTAAAGTTTTCATTTTCAAGCAAATATTTAGGGTAGTTGCCTGCGATCTCACTGATAACATTATAAATTTTAAGCGGATCCTGATTTCCGGCAGATACAATAAATGTCACTCCAGGATATGTATAGGCAAGCTCGTCAATCAATGCTGCAAGAGGAAGCTGGCGAGTATAATTTTTATGCCAAACTTCATCGTTGTTTCCCAAAGAAATATTCACAACCTTTATGTGATATTCGTGGTTTGAGAGAAAACTCTCAACCGCATCCTTAAATTGATGCTCAATAAGTTTTTCAGGATCGTAAGTTGTTTTTACAGTATCGCCATTAACATCTCTTTCCGAATACATCACTTTTGCGGAAAATATCCAGTTAGAAGGATCAAAGTACTTATCTTCGATGCACTTCTCAAGATCACCATAAGCGGCACAACCGGCAACTGCGGTTCCGTGTCCTGCAGTATCTTGAATCTCATTTTCACCTGTTTGAAAATTCTCTTCCCCGCCAACACACTTCTCCAGTAGAGGATGATTTGAGATAATGCCGGAGTCGATGATTAGAATACCGGCTGCGTTTTCATCCGGAGCATTCAGTTCCATTTCAGAAATATCAATACTTCGATATTCAAATGGATTGAAAGTAGGGACGAAAGGGCGATCAGCTCTGGCTATTTCTTTGAGCTCAATTATTTCATTAAAGATTTTTCCGTTAAGCTTCACCCGCAAAAGCACAAACGATTTAGTTACAAGCTTATCTGTTATTCTAAAAATTGACAAATCAGAGTAAGTGGTTTTTAATTCAATTATGAAATCCTCATTCTTCTGCGGATTTCCCATTTTCCACAATTCAATATCAATAAACTCTGGTTTGTCTCCGAGCGGCTGCTCACCTAATGCTTTGCCAATTTTTTCTTCTCTTGGAATATCACAGAAAGACTCTATCGCATTAAAAAAATCATATTTAGGACCTTCATCAGAGCCGTAAGTTGAGAGTTTCTCCTTGAACCTGTACAAATCGTCATCATCACTGAAAACAATCCAGTATCCCTTTTTATTCTCTGCAATCGAAAGCACATGAATACCCATAGAAACCAGTGTTTTTTCAAATGCTTCAGGTGCAACACTTTGATTTATCTCTATTTCATAAATCAGAGATGGATTTATTTTACCGGAAAATTTTCTTTTAATCTCCTGAAATGAAGTGGCGATTGCATCAGCTTTTTGAGATGCTGTTTGGGAAAATTCACTTTTATTTCTTCCTGCAGGAATTGTAAAACCACCGCCGCCACCCCGTTTTTGTCTCTCAGTATCAGCATTATAAACCGGCAAAGAGAGATGTTCGTATGAGTTCATTATTCATCTCCCACAGTGTTTTGTTTTACCTTTTCACGCTTGATAAATCTATCAATAGCTGCCATTAAATCCGGCATAGATAAACTGTTGCGGGAATCAATAATTGCAAGTTTCATTGCTTCTTCGGCTATCATTTTTATATCTGATGGAGAAAGTTTCTCTGTTTTTTTTGCTGCATTAATTATGTCAATATCATTATCCCGCTTCATGGGGCGCAAATAGCGTTCAAACAATTTTTCTCTTGTCTTAGTATCTGGAAGTTCATAATAAATTACATCGTCAAATCGTCGCCAGATGGCTGGGTCAAGCATGTACTGATGATTAGTTGCCGCTAAAATAATACTGCTGCCATTGAAATTATCGAGCATCTGTAAAAAATTATTTACCACCCGTTTAATTTCGCCGTGTTCGTGGCTGTCATCACGATTCTTGCCAATAATATCAAACTCATCAAAAAGAACTATCCAGGTGCCATTTTCAATATAGTCAAAAACTTTTCTAAGATTCGTGGCAGTTTCTCCAAGATAGGATGAAATAATGGCATCAAATCGAATATAGATTAGAGGAATATGTAATATTGAACTGATTATCTGTGCAGAGAACGTTTTGCCGGTTCCAGGCTTTCCGCAGAGCAGAACTTTCTTTTTATAGTTGAGATTATATGTAGCCAGAATATCAGCATCTTTAAATTCTCTGACCACCTGTTCAATCTGATTTTTTGTGCCCTGCGAAAGTATCAGATTTTCCAAATTATCATCAAAATGCTTTATTTCAAGAAGAGGAAAACCTTTTTCTGTATCCCGTGGAATTGGCATACTACTTTTGAACCGCCGCTCTGCAACTGAAATCTTGGATACATTTGCATCATAGAGAGCTTTTTCAAGCTCCCTTGCCACAATATTATGCTTTTTTCGCTTTTCTCGTTCTATATACTCCCGCGCGGCACATAGAAATGCTTCATCATCTTTACTATTGAAGGATAAAAAAAGCTGTTTTATTAAATCAGATGGTGTCATTTTTATCTCCAGTTTATATTTGATAACACCTTAGCAGGTAATATTAAAATTATCATTTTATTTTTTTCTGTTTTCTTATACATAATCTATTAGCAGCGGATACATGGCGATCTGTTCTAATATGCTCAAATGTTTATTAAAGCCTGCCATCTTTCAAAAAGGCCGCCGCTTTTATCTATCCGTGGGTACCACTTGTTACCCCGTTTGTTGCTTTGAAAATGATGGTTTAACATATAACCAGCTACAGATATAGCACGTTTGGTAGCAAAGTCCACACGATGCAGTTTGATACGTTCAATTTATAACTCCAGGACCAGCATGCCTATTCCCCGAAGAAAAAAAGCAATAATATGTAAACTATCCTCCGATTCACTTTATCCCCACTGACATCATTTGTATTCCGTTTTGCACTACGCAGGCTTTGCCTCCAGTCGTTTCCGCGCCGTTTTTAATGCCATTAAATGTATCATGATTGTTTTTCCGCTTGGTTCTGTTCAACCCATTCTTTGCCCCTATCTGTAAGACGATATTTTTGTTTGCTGCTTCTCTGCTTGTCAGGAATTGTCATTTCCACAAGTTCTAAATCCAGAGCCGGCTTCAAATAGCGATCCCTGAAGTTTGCTTGTCCTTTCAGCTTGAGAGTAATCTGAGCTTCTGAGCGGCTCATAGGCGTATGCAGTATTTTTAAGAATTTCTGAACTTCACCTGTGACTTCACCTGTAACTTCACTTGTGACTTCACCTGTGACTTGTGGTGTAACCTGGTCTTTTGCCAAAGGCAGACGTATTTCAAAGGTCTTGTGCGAGCGGTCATTATCGTACTCCGGCTCAAGATGTCCCAATGCCTGCCATTGATTCAACACCATCCGCAGCCCTGTGCCTGCCTGCTCACAGAGTCCCAGTCGCCGAAATGCCGCCACAATTTGGGGATTGCGCACTTCTTTTTCACCAGGCTCCAGCAGATGATCGGCATTTCCGAAAACATCTCCTGGATTCCAGAACTGAATCACATTCCGGTAAAACTTAATTACCGCCTTGAAACCGTGACTGGCATAATCCTGGTGAATCAACAGGTTAATAGCAGCTTCACGGAATACTCTGTATTCGGGTGGCGCGTCATTTCTCAGCAAGGTGTGAGGGTCAATACGGAAAGGTTTTTCTGTCTTCTGCATGTAGCTGGTAACAAGTCCACGCCACGTGATGATGAGATTATCCTCAAAAACCGTACGGTCCAACCAGCGAACTTCTGGTAGTGGTTCACCAAGATCTGATGGAATCCATTGAACATCAAGGGTAGGCCTGGGAAGCATCTGATGAATTGCCGCCGGGGCTCCGAAAAGAAGAATGGAGGCCATGGTAGGTTGTAATATTTCATCTTTTCTTATTAAGTAACCCCACTGGTGGAGAAATTCCTGATCGCTGAGAGATTCATCATGACCGGGATTTCTTTCGTTGAACAATGCCCGGTACCATTTGATTGACTCTCGATGAAAGGCTTCCTCCAGTGGATAGCTGAAAACCTGTCCATCCCAGCGTTTCTCAGCCGCATCCCGCAGGAAACGCTCGATTTCAGGCATAGTGCAACGCTGATCACAACCTCCTCTGCGAATAAATGAGCGGCGGATATCGCCGTTCAGATAAATTGGCTTGTCTTGCCGAGATGTCTCGGGTATGCGAAAGGCCAGAACTGTCTTATGCCCTACAACGATTAATTCCGTTTCGACCTTAATATCGTGATTTACCTTATTACCGGCACGTAGCGCGCTCAAAAAATCATTCTGAACTTTGTCAACCTCAAGAACACCCGCAACTTCATAATGGCCGTCATAATCCCTGATACCAAACACCAGCCAGCCGCCACCAGTATTTGAAAAAGAGGACACGGTCTCATAGGCGGACTCAGGCACACCGCGCTGAGCCTTCTTAAATTCAACATTATTCCATTCATGCCCATTAAGGAGTTCGATTAATTCGTCTTTTGTCATATTTCAAAAACCTCATTCATCAGCATCGAACGCCTTTCTCAAAAATCTATCCAAAACATCCGTCTTTGTCTCACCATCATGTTCCGGCCGCAGATTAAACTTGTTCAGCCGCAAAAACCTGTAACCATAGCTTTCAAGCTCAATCTGACGATTTACATCATAATCAAGATACTCCTGTGTAAAATTATGTCTGGTTACCATATCAGAATTTTTAGTGTGAAATTCCACTCCATCATATTCCAGAATAAGTGACTTCTCCTTTCCTTCTCTGGAAAAGGTCATCAGAAAGTCAACACGATACTTTGGTATCTGCCTTTCAAATTCAGCCCTTATGTATTCTCCGATTTTGAACTATTGAAAGAACAATACCATATATATTGAACATTTCTGTAATTGAATTAAAGAGCTCGACGCTGAATTTATCAAGCGAGTCTTTTACACCTGAAAGCGTCTGATATATTGTCGAAATATTCTTTTCACTATTGGAATTAATAGAGCGGTATTCATTAATAATATTCTGATGCTTTTTTAGTGAGATAGCGACACGTAATTCTCCGATGCCTGTTGAAACATCATTTAATGTAAGCTCATTTCGTGAAATATCTTTAATGCGTGCGATGTCTTCTATGATATTTATATGCTTTAAACTTTTTAAAGATTTGATAAGATTTTTTATCTCTTTGTCTTCAGGAGTCTTCTTAAATAATTTCTTGAGAAAAGCACCAGTGATATCAGAGGGTTTAAGTGAATCTATCGGAATGTTTTTCTTAAACAGGTTTAAACACTGTTCAATCAATCTTATGAATGTCTCTGGAATTTCCGAAGTTTCTATGTCTGCATCAAAACCTTTTCCGGCATGCTGGTTAATTTCTTCACAAGCGTTAATAAATATCGAAATATCTTTCTTGTGTTTTAAAAGAAAATTAAACTCAGGCAGATTTATATTCTTCAGGCTGCTGATACTTTCTTCTGATGCGAATTGAAATATTTTGTCAAAATCGATATTGGTTGATTCTGATACCTTGGGAAGTTCAGTCTCAGCTTCGGTTATAATTTCTGCTGCAACAAGTTCATTTTGAGTTTTTTCAAATTCAAAGAGATCTTTGATGCTTTGTTTATATTCATCAGAGAATGATAGCTGTTTTTCAAGCTTTTCAATAATATCTGTTTTGCAGGTTTTCACATCTTTTGCTGTGGCCTGCTCATTGTATTCATTAGTTCTGTCGCCTGCTGCATTAATAACAGCGCTTTGGAGCGTATTTTCAAGTCTATTTATTGACTTGTCGTTTTTTCCAAACCTGACAATTGAAGGTTTTGCCTTTGGATGCAGATTACAGAATTTTTCTGTCAGCATCCGGTCAATAACATCCAGAGCTTCTTTTTTATGTGACGTGATCACAACAGATTTATTTGCCTGGTTGGCCCAATAGGTTAGTGCGGCAATTGTGTGCGATTTGCCGGTTCCAGGTGGACCGTCTACTACGATGATTTTATTTTTCTGATTATTGAGCGCAAGCAGAATCCTTTTTTGAGAATTGTTTAAATTCAAAGGATTTTCAGAAATGTATCTTTGGGGACTTTTTATCGGATATTTTTCTTTATATTCTTTATCAATACGGTCTTGTGTGTTTTCAACATTACCGTCTATATAATCGGAGATAAAATCACTGAATTTACTTTTTCCCCCTGATAAAATATGGGCCATTATTTCTGAGTAATCTAAAAGCTTTTTATTTTCCTTTCTAACAACCTGAAAACCAATGCGACATTTAATATCTGGATAAATATCTTTTTGAGCAGATATCTGCTTAAAATGGGTTTCAAGCACAAATGGTTCTGTCCAGCCATATTGAGCCTGTAAAAACACCTCAATTCCGCCGAGATCAATGGCAGCATTTTGAAAAGTTGAAGACCTTGGTGTTGTTAGAACTGCTGGGAACCTGAAGTAATTCACAGCAGGTGTATTAATCAGAACAAGATCGCGTGGAAAAGATATAGTTATTTCATCATGTCCAAGAAGAAAATCAGCTTCGATAAAAAATATCGGATATGATTCTGAAGTAGAATTTTTTCCTTTTTTATTCAGTTCGTGAAAAAAAAGGTATTGTGTGCCGGTTATGTTGAACCGTGCATATTTTTGAATATTAATAAACAAATCATACAAAATTATATCTTCAATGCTTTCGTTAAAATATTGTATTACCTTTTCAAAATATTTTTCTATTGTTTTACAGTCTCTCGCAAGAAGCTGAAGAGAGTCGAAATGTTTCTTTAGATAATTGGTTGAGTTAAAAATTGATGCCGGCACATTCTCAATACCAAGCTCTTCCT